>NZ_JBEXYL010000311.1:0-1006 GCF_040630895.1 Streptomyces sp. NPDC005728 | reverse complement strand
CCTCCGACCGCGTTTCCGCAGTTGGAGGAGGTCTTCCCCAGTGTGGCGCCGGAGTGGTTGATCGGGGACCAGCGAGCACGCCTCGAGGTCGGGCCCCAAGGGGCCCACGCAGGTTCGAATCCTGCCCTCTCCGCGAGTACGGGCCGGACCGTGCGCCGATCGCCACGGGCACACGGCAGACTGTGCGGGTGAACGATCACGGCCTGCTCCACCGGGAACCTGTTCCAGAGCGGTACGGACGCCTGCAGGTCCTTGCCGCCGACCTCTCACCGGCCCAGTGGCTCATCGAAGGCGCCCCGGGCCATGGCGCCTTCGCAACGGTGGCGGGTGTCGCCGCGCCCGGCTTCGAGGCCTACGCGAGGGTTCTGCATCCGGCGTCCCTGGACGAGCGGCCGGTGCGCTGGGCGACGGTCGCCGCCGCGCACGGCACCCGGGTGACACCGGGCACGCACTGGCACGAGGTCATCGGAGCCGGCCGCGACTACGTCAACCGCTCCGACCACGGCCTGCCCGGAGTGTGGGACGAGCATCCGGGCGAGGGACCGACCCCACCCGATGTCGCCCAGATCCTCATCCCCCTTCTGGGCCGGCACACCCGGACGCCGGAGCGTTGCTTCTTCGGCCTGTGGTGCGGCTACGGGCGGTGGGACTTCGACCGTTTCCCCACGTTCCCCACGCCCGGCCGGGACGAGGTGCTGCTCGCCGGCACGCTGGCCGATGCCGTCTCGCCGCAGTCCCTGGACGAGTTCGCCGAGCTGCCCGACCTGTGGTGGCCCGCGGACCGCGCCTGGTGCGTGGGCGGCGACGTGGACCTGACCAGCACGTACGTCGGCGGATCCGCGGACCTCGTCGCCGCGTTGCTGTCCGCTCCCGGCCTGGAGGCACACCCCGTGGCGGCGGGTGACACGGTCGGCTGAGCCGTACGACGGGCGCTGCGCGCCGCCGCCGGACTGCTCGCCTCCGAGCAGCTCGGCCTCGCCGACTGGGCGTTGACCGAGACCGTCCG
>NZ_JBEXYL010000310.1:0-1025 GCF_040630895.1 Streptomyces sp. NPDC005728 | reverse complement strand
TTCGCCGCCTCCCCGCTGGCCGAACTGACCGCGATGCTGCACGTGCTGGCCGAGCCCGGGCATCATCCGCAGCTCGCCGGCTGGGCCGGGGACGTCTGGGCCGGGCTGCGGCCGGAGCTGGTGGAGCGGCTCAGGGAGGCGGAGTTCCTCTGGCGTTCTTCACAGGCCGACTTCCTGATCCCCGCCCGGCCCCGGCCGACCCTCGCCGAGGAGTTGGACGACGTGGACCGGATCGACGACGAGACATATGTGACCGCCGCGCTCGTGACCACGTGCGGCAGCAACCGGGTCCACTTCGGCACCCCGTCGCCGCTCGCCGACGCGGCCGCGCGCGAGCGGGCCCTGGACCTGGCCCAAGCCCGCGGCGCGCGGCAAGAAGCCTTCGCGGAACGGCTGCTCGCGGACCCGGCCGCGGTGCGGGCGCGGGTGCGCCGCACCTTCGAACAGTGCGCCGAGGCCTTCTTCGACGCCGCCTGGACGAGCGTCGCCGTGCCGCTGGCCACCGACCTGCGCCTGAAGAACGACCTGCTGAAGCGCCAGGGCATCAGGGCGGCACTCGCATCGGTCTCCGGCGCCGTCACCCTGGCGCCGGACGGAGACTGCATCATCGTGGACAAGCTGCAGGACAAGGCAACCGCCGCCCACGGCACCGGGGTCACCTTCATCCCCAGTGTCTTCGGCAGCCCGCACCTGGTGGCGGTCCACGCGCCCGGATGGCAGCCGGTGGTGCAGTACCCCGTGGCCGAGCCGAGTCCGTCGGAGCCGGTGTCGCTGGACACGGTCACCCTCCGGCTGGAGGCACTCGCGCATCCAGTACGGCTGCGGCTGCTGCGCACCCTGGCCCGCGGCCCGCACACCACCCGTGAGCTGGCCCACGCCTGGGAACTCTCACCCCCGGAGGTCTCCCGCCACCTCGCCGTCCTGCGCCGAGCGGGCCTGCTCACGGCCCGGCGGCACGGCCGCTACGTCCGTTACACCCTCAATCTGCCCGATCTGACAGCGCTGGGGACCGATCTGCTGGCGGC
>NZ_JBEXYL010000309.1:0-1056 GCF_040630895.1 Streptomyces sp. NPDC005728 | reverse complement strand
CTAACGAGCTCGTGCATGGTTGGCGGTGGCGAGGTGAAGCCGTGATCGTTGATCATGGATTCCGTGGTGGGGACTCGGGCGCGTGCAGCCATCGTTCGGAGCCAGCGGATCACGGGCTTGTCGCCAGATGTGATTGCTGAACTCGTCGCGGAGATCGGCCCGTTGTGGCACGAGCGACACCAGGCCCTGCTCACGTCGCGCCCTCGGCGCCGGGCGGTCGGGGCCGGTGCGAAGCACAAGCTGGTCTTCGTCGACCGGCTGCTGGCCGCCCTCGTTCACCTGCGGCACGGCGTCACGCACGATGTGCTGGCCTGCTGGTTCGGTGTCGACCGCTCCACCATCACGCGCGCAATCGGTGAACTGCGACCGTTGCTGGCGGCGCGCGGTTGCACCGTCGCACCCGGCACCAGGCTGCGTACCCTCGCCGAGGTCATCGACCATCTCGGTGCGAGCGGACAGACCGGGATCATCGACGGCACCGAGATCCGGGTCCGCCGCCCAGCCGCCGGGCGCAAGGACCGGGAGAAGTTCATCTCCGGGAAGAACAAGCAGAACGCCGTCAAGTCCATGGTCGTCACGGACGCGGCAGGCAGGCTGCTGTTCTGCAGTCCTGCCGAGCCCGCAAGCTGCGCGGACATCACCCATGCGCGCCAGTTAGGCCTAGTCAGACTGCTTACGGACGGGCCCTTCGTGGAGGTCCTGGCCGATGCCGGCTACCAGGGATTGGGAGCCCAGACGGGCGGACGTGTGGTGACACCGCCGCACCGCAAGTTCAAGAAGAACGCCCCGGACTGGTACGAGGAAATACACGAACGCCAGCGCAAGGCCCACTCCTCCCGCCGTATCCGCGTCGAGCACGGCATCGCCCACCTCAAGAACTGGCGAACTCTCGCACGCCACCACGGCCGCCGCGAGCACATGACCGACATCATCCAAGCCGTCGCCGGACTGCTCTCGCACCAGCAGACCGCCACCATCCTCGGCGATGCGCACATGTGAACCCCGACGCCAAACCGCGATCTTCGACGCGCCACCGCCAACCATGCACGAGCTCGT
>NZ_JBEXYL010000308.1:0-1062 GCF_040630895.1 Streptomyces sp. NPDC005728 | reverse complement strand
CCCTGAACGCGTTCCAGATCGCCTTCGAAGGCCGGCTCACCCCAGCCAACAACTGAACCTCAACAACCAAGATCAGCCGTTAAATTGACACACCCACAGGACGCGCATCTCACGGCCCCTCGCCCGCGACAAGGAGCTGCAAGCCCGGGCAGCGGCGGGGACCGTCGCTGTCTGTCCGCAGACGGGTTGGCACGGCACCCTGGCAGGCCGCGCACTGAAGTTCCCCCGCTGAGCTGGACAGCCTGATACTGGGACGGTAGGTCCCGGAGAAAGCAGTTCCAGGTAGTGAGCAAGAAGAGCAACATAAGCAAGCGGTACACGGCCGAGGGCGTTGTCACGTTGTCGGTGGCGGGGTGGGATGATCTTCGGGTTGTCCGTGTCCGGAGGGGAGCCGTCGTGTCGGCGCCGTCGTACAAGAATCACCGGTACCCGGCAGAGGTCATCTCGCACTGTGTGCGGCTGTATTTCCGTTTCCCGCTCAGTTTCCGTGAGGTGGAGGAGCTGATGCTCGAACGGGGCGTGATCGCCTCTTACGAGACGGTCCGCCGGTGGTGTCTGAAGTTCGTCTTTTGAGCGGACGTTAAGTCCGATCTCTCTCGGTTCGTGATCGCTCGATCGTGGTACTGATCGTCACGCAGGGGCGCCTGCTGGGCATGTCCATGTTGAGATGCGGGGCATGAAGCGAGAGCCGTACCCGAGCGACTTAGCGGACGAGCAGTGGGCGTTGATCGAGCCGATGATCACGGCCTGGAAGCAGGAGCGGGTGGCGCGGTCGGCGACCGGAGATCCCGGGTCCTGCGATCTGCGGGAGGTAGTGAACGCGATCTTCTATCAGAACGGACGGGCTGCCAGTGGCGCTATCTGCCCCACGACTTCCCAGCCTGGTCGGCGGTGTTCTACTACTTCGGCCTGTGGCGCGAGGACGGGCTCGACCAGCGGATCCAGGAACTCCTGCGCTGCCAGGTACGGGAGAGAGCCCGGCGATTAGAGGACCCGTCCCTCGTGATCATCGATACCCAGTCCGTCCGCGCGGCTGCCGGTGTCCCGAAGACCACGACGGGA
>NZ_JBEXYL010000307.1:0-1101 GCF_040630895.1 Streptomyces sp. NPDC005728 | reverse complement strand
AGAGGGCGTTTGAAGTAGGCAGATTGCCCTTGATGCCCTAGTAAGTCCCTCGCCAGGTAGGGGTGGTCTCGTCCGTTATGCGCCTGGCGAGGTTGTCGATCGAGGCGATGCGGATCATGGCTTCGGAGCTGGCGGTGAGGGTCTCGTAGTCGCGGGCGAGACGGCGGTGCATCATGATCCACCCGATGCTCCGCTCGACCACCCAGCGCCTTTTCACGACGTGAAACCCACGGGTGCCCGGGTTTCTGTTGACGACTTCGACATCGATTCCGAGGTTGGCGCCATGCTCGACGACGGCGTTCTTGAAGCCGGTGTCGACCCAGCTCTTGGAGATGGTCGGGTACTTCTCCTTCGCCTGGTCGAGGAGGCGTATCCCCAGGGCGTTCTCCGAGAGGCCGGCGGCGGTGACGGTCACGGCAAGGATGAGGCCGATCGTGTCGGTGAGGATGCCGCGCTTCCTCCCGACGATTTTCTTGGCCGCATCCGTTCCCTGGCTGGTCAGGGGTACGTTGCTGGAGGTCTTCACGCTCTGGGTGTCGATCACGGAGGCGGTCGGCTCGGGCTTGCGCCCCTCCTTCACCCGGGCCAGTCCCGTCAGGTCGTAATTGAGCTGGGCGAAGATTCCTTCGTCGCGCCACGCGGCGTAGTAGGCATAGACGGTGCCGTGGTTCGGGAAGTCGTGCGGGAGGTATTTCCAGGGGATTCCCGTGCGGTTCACGTAGAGGATCGCGTTGAAGACGTCACGTAAATCGACCTTGGCGGGCTGCCCGGTTGGCCTGCGGTCGAGCCGGACCTTTCTCCAGGCCGTCAGCGTCGGCTCGATCAGGGCCCATCGGGCGTCGGACAGGTCGCTGGGGTACGGCTTGCGCTCGCTCACGGCGTAGCGTGACCATGGGCCAGCCGGAGGGCTCGGTTCCGCTGTTCATCAGGCGATTCCGTGGCATCTTCAAACCAGACGGACTTTCAGGTACAGAAGCGAACGAGACGGATGGCCGAGCCTCCGCCCCGGAGAAGGTCATTCGCCGCGTACGGGAGGAAAGCCCTCAGAGCAGGACAGGGACGAGAGCCGCGTATAGGGCCGGACCTGCATAAACGCCCTCT
>NZ_JBEXYL010000306.1:0-1151 GCF_040630895.1 Streptomyces sp. NPDC005728 | reverse complement strand
GAACGGATCGTGGTCGGGCTGACCGGCGGGCCCGAGGGCCGCACCCTGATCCGGCGCGCTGCCCGGCTCGCGGAGAAGGGCGCGGGCGGCGAGGTCATGGCCGTCTACATAGCCCGCAGCGACGGCCTGACCGCGGCCTCTCCGAAGGAACTGGCCGTCCAGCGCACCCTGGTGGAGGACCTCGGCGGCACCTTCCACCACGTCGTCGGCGACGACATACCGGCCGCACTGCTCGACTTCGCCCGCGGCGTCAACGCCACCCAGATCGTCCTCGGCGTCTCCCGCCGCAAGGGCTGGCAGTACGTCTTCGGGCCCGGCGTCGGCGCCACGGTCGCCCGCGAGTCGGGACCCGACCTCGACGTCCACCTCATCACCCACGACGAGGCGGGCAAGGGCCGCGGCCTGCCCGTCGCCCGGGGCGCGCGGCTCGGCCGCTCCCGGATCATCGGCGGCTGGCTGGTCGGCGTCGCCGGCCCCGTCCTGCTGACCTGGCTGCTGAGCGGGGCGTTCCCGTCCGTCGGGCTCGCCAACGACATGCTGCTGTTCCTGACGATGACGGTGGCGGCGGCGCTGCTCGGCGGTCTCTTCCCGGCCCTGGTCTCGGCCGTGGTCGGATCCCTCCTGCTCAACTGGTACTTCACCCCGCCCGTCCACACCCTCACGATCGCCGATCCGGAGAACATCGTCGCCATCGCGATCTTCGTCGGAGTGGCCGCCTCGGTCGCGTCGGTGGTGGGCCTGGCAGCCCGCCGTACCCATCAGGCGGCGCGGCTGCGCGCGGAGTCGGAGATCCTCTCCTTCCTCGCGGGCAGTGTGCTGCGCGGCGAGACCAGTGTGGAGGCGCTGCTGGACCGGGTCCGGGAGACCTTCGGCATGGAGTCGGCCGCCCTGCTGGAACGCGAGAGCGACGTGGCGCCCTGGACCTGCGCGGGCAGCGTGGGCCCGCGCCCCTGCGCCACCCCCGAGGACGCGGACGTCGAGGTCCCGGCCGGTGACCGCCTCTCCCTCGCCCTGTCCGGCCGCGTCCTGCCGGCCGAGGACCGCAGGGTACTGGCCGCCTTCGCCGCGCAGGCCGCCGTCGTACTGGACCGCCGGCGCCTCCAGGAGGAGGCCGACCAGGCCCGCGCGCTCGCCGAGGGCAACCGCATCCG
>NZ_JBEXYL010000305.1:0-1173 GCF_040630895.1 Streptomyces sp. NPDC005728 | reverse complement strand
TACTGACTTCGGCTCGTCAAGGTGACGTTGGGTCGTCGGGGGTCAGGCCGGTGCCTGCTATGAAGCCGTTGAGGGTGTCGGGCCGGTACTGGAGGCGTTTGAGCCGGTTGCGTACGAGGGCTTCGAGCCGGTCGAGGGCGACGACGGCGAGGTTGGCGAGGCTGCGCTTGACGTGGGCCCACACCCACTCGACGGGGTTCAGATCCGGCGAGTACGCGGGCAGCAGGAAAACCGTCAGCCACTCACGCTCGGCGATCAACCCACGCATGGCGTGGGAGACGTGGGTGTTGAGCCGGTCCCAGACCAGCACGATCGGCGCCTTGACCAGGTGGTGGACGCCGTCGATCAGCGCGATGAAGTCGCGTTCGCCCATGCTGCGGCGTGTGCCCTTGCCCGCGGGGTGGGTGCTCAGGCGGTGGCACAGCCGGGTGCGGGAGCCGGGCCGCATCGCGATGAGTCCGGCCACCGACAGCCGTCCCGAGCGTCGGCCACTCACCGTCACCTGCGGGGTGCGGCCGCGCCGGCCCCAGGTGCGCCCTTTGGGCGGCCGTCGGGTGAAGCCTGCCTCGTCCTCGAAGCAGATGTAGCCTCCGCAAGCCGCCCGAGCTCTTTTACCTCGGCCCAGGTCGCCTCCTTCCATGCGGTCACGGCCTGCTCGTCGCGCTCGGCGACCCGCCGCGCGGGGACCTGCGGGGTGAAGCCGAGCCGGTGCATCAGCCGGGTGGCCCCCGAGACGCTGTAGGAGATGTGGAACTTCCTGCCGATCAGCGTGGCTACCCGGGCGGCGGTCCACACCTGGTCCTCCACCCAGCCGTGCGCGGCCGGCCCTTCATCGAGGTACGCGGCCAGCTTTTCCAGACAGCGCGGGGACAGGCGGCATCGCGATCCACTCGGGCCACGGGAAGCCAGAGCCTGCACGCCACCGTCCCGCCACATCTGGTGCCACTGGTAGGCCGACTTCAGGCTCACCCGCAGGCGCCGTGCGACATCCGGCGGCTTGATCTTCTGCTCGAACAGCTCGGCCGCCTGCATCCGTACCGTCTCCCGGCGCTGACGTCCCGCAGGGGTCAGCCCGCCCCCATCCGCATACCTCATACACCACGGAATACAGACAACACTCCAGGCCCATCAGCGACTTCGAGAGAGATCACCCTAAAGAGCCGAAGTCAGTAA
>NZ_JBEXYL010000304.1:0-1185 GCF_040630895.1 Streptomyces sp. NPDC005728 | reverse complement strand
GCCCTCGCGAGCACCGGGGGTGTGCGGTCGACCCCGTACCCCCGGGGTCCCGGCGTTCGCGCTGTGACGTGCCCGGGGGCACCGGCCCCGGCGAGAGACGCCGCGTGATCACGCTTCCGGCAACACAGCCCAAGCCCCGGCGGGCTCTCAAGTGGATCACGACCGACCCGGTTCACCTGCAGCCAGGCGAACTGCAGGGGCGACATATGGCGGGATCAAGGGAAGACCCGCATCCAGGCCCTCTTCCGCTTCGCCCGGCACCGCATGGGCGTGCACTTCGCGATGCTCCGCGACGGCACCATCTACGAACCACACACCACCGAAACAGCCACCCCAGACCACCTTGATGAAGGACATAGAGGCCCCCCCGCGCATACGCGAGCGAGCCCGGACCAACTGGTCCGGTGTGACTGAGCGCTTCAGTCGGCGGGTTTCGCCAAGCACCGCGCTCAGGACGTGGCCGGAAGATCAACGCGGTCTGTCACTTCAGGCAGCAGCTGCGCCGACTGCCGGTTCGCCCTCTTCCTCGTCGAGCCGGTCAGCGACGATCATCGCCGCATCGTCCGCCAGGTGGCCCCCGGTGTGACAGATCAATGCCTGGTGCAATTGTTCCAGGAACTGCGACGGAGTACAGGCAGGCACCGCTTCCATGGCCTCGGCCAAGGCGAAGAAAACGCCGTCAGAATTGCGGGCTTCGATCACGCCGTCGGTGTACAGCAGCAGACGGTCACCGGGTGCGAGCGGATAACTCTCCACCTTGGCGGGAGGATCGGTGATCAAGTCGTCCAGGCCCAAAGGCGGCAGTGGTGAACTGGGCATCAGGGCGTGAACCCTGCCCTGGCGCAGCAGCAGCGGAGGCGGATGGCCGCGATTGAACACCTGGACGTCGAAGCCGTCGGGCACCTGAGCCACGAGCGCAGTGACGAAATCCTCCGCCTGGTCTTCCCTCCCGTCCTGGTCGACCGCGCCCGGCGCGGCTCGCTCCCGGTGCAGCGCAGCCGCGCAGTGGTTCATCACCTCCACCAGGTCGTCCTCGTAGTGCGCGGCCTCCCGGAAGGCGTTCAGCACGGCCGCGGCCAAACCCACAGCAGGCAGCCCTTTGCCGCGGACGTCGCCCACGATCATCCGGACCCCGTACCGGGTCTCTACGGCCTCGTACAGATCGCCGCCGATCTGCGCTCCCGT
>NZ_JBEXYL010000303.1:0-1222 GCF_040630895.1 Streptomyces sp. NPDC005728 | reverse complement strand
CCCGCCGCGTGGAAGGCGTCGTAGATCGCACCATGCACGACATGCGTGCCGGTGGCCGGTGACCACAGGAACAGCCCCCGCTCGAAGAACTGGTAGCGCCCCCGTGTCCCGTCCGGCGCCCGTGAGGCATCGGCCTCGTCCATCGTCGGGAAACCCCAGCGCCGCTCCGCGTCCGTCGCCCAGAACGTGCTCAGGATGTCGCCATAGACCGCGTGGGCCACATCCGGATGCCACAAGATGATCCCGTTCTGGAACTGCTGGAAGCGCCCGCCCAGCGAGGCATCGCGTTCGCCCCGGATCGGCCGTCCCAGTACGCTGTTCGGACCGCCCAGGCTGTCGTACTTGACCGCGATGGTGCCGTACGGCACGAGGTCGTCCAGTTCGTTGTAGCGGCGGGGTGAGAACCCGCGGAGCCCGTCGGTCCACACCAATTCCTCGGCCACGTGTCCGAAGTCGTACTCCTCGCGGACAACCGGTTGGGTGTGGGCCGCGTCCGCCCAGCGGACGAACAGTGCCACGTGGTCGATGCCGCCCGAGTCCCGCAGCAGGGCGTCACCGGATTGCAAGTCGTCGGCCGGGATGTCGAACGTGACGTTCCACAGATTCCAGGTGGTGAGGGAACTACTCAAATGCCAGGCCATGGACACATAGCCCGAGCAGTCCGGGCGGTAGCAGCCGAACTGGTTGTTGTGGCAGCCGGTCTGGCTGTACGGCACCTGTTCGTCGATCCACGACCATGCGCGGTCCATCACTTCGCCCCGCCCGATCGGTTCGTCGGGGATTGACGCACTCGCGGCCGGTATGGCGCAGAAGGTGGCCGCGAGGGTCGCCAGTGACAAAGCCGCCATGTGACGCACCGTGCGGTGAAGGAGCCTCAAGGGTGCTCTCCTGTTCAGTTGTCGGTGATCCAGGTGCCCTTGTTCGGGTGCCAATGGATGGTGGCCTTCTGGAAGCGCTGCGCTTTGCCGCCGTCTGCCTCGTCCACCTCGTCCGTGGTCGGATAGCCCAGGACGCTCTCGTGACCCGCCGCGTGGAAGGCGTCGTAGATCGCACCATGCACGACATGCGTGCCGGTGGCCGGTGACCACAGGAACAGCCCCCGCTCGAAGAACTGGTAACGCCCCCGAGTCCCGTCCGGCGCCCGTGAGGCATCGGCCTCGTCCATCGTCGGGAAACCCCAGCGCCGCTCCGCGTCCGTCGCCCAGAACGTGCTCAGGATGTC
>NZ_JBEXYL010000302.1:0-1222 GCF_040630895.1 Streptomyces sp. NPDC005728 | reverse complement strand
TCCAGCACGTACTCGCCGGCCAACTGCACCACGAACGGGACAACCCACGGCTCCGTCGACGCCACGATCTGTTCGAGGTGGCGCTGGCGCACCCGGCCATCATGGTGCCGTGTGTACAGGCAATGCAGAATCACCTGCTGGGTTTTGGTCAGAAGGCGCTCCGAGTCGGCGCCCGGCTCCTTGTTGTAGATACGCGAGGGGATGACGACGGTCTCGCCTTGGACCTCAACCTCGAAGGGCTCCATCGGCTCGAGCCTGGAGTGAGGCACGACCGCCAGGACACTCTGCACGTCACCGGCAAGATGGGTCGGAAACGCTGCCACCAGGACACGGGTGACTTTCGAACGATCCCAAGGCCACTTCACAACACGAAGATAGGCGGCAAACATATGCTTCCTCAGTCGCCCGCCTCCGTGTTGCGGGACAAGCTCCGGCGATGGGTCGGGGTGGTCGGCAGCATGCCCGAACCACGCCGCGACTTGGATCTCCGGCCAGGGGACATCTCTGGGGTCGAGCGGACCTCCGGCGCTTCCGCCAGGCTTCTGCGGAGTCGGCCATCCCCTCGCACATCCCCCAAGTCACACGCACACCGTGCGCGAATGCCAGGGACGGTACTCACGGCCTCGGGCGGATGGGCCGCAGTGGGGCGGTCAGGCGCGGGCCTGGACGATGAGGGTGTCGATGTGCCCGGCCTTCGGGGCATCCACCACCATTGATTCAGCGGCCGTAAAGCCGGCCCGGAGAAGGTGCCGCTCCCACACCGCTGGCTTGTAGCTGTACCGGTAGGTGAACATGGCCTTGCCTGCGAAGCCGCCCTTGTACATGCCCTGCGGGCCGTAGGCGCCGGGGATGGCCGGCGGCTGGGAGAACACGAACACGCCGCCCGGCGCCAGGTGCTCGCGCACGAGAGGAAAGAGGCGGGAGGGGTCGGTGAACCAGGCCGCGCCGAAGATGGAGTACACCGCGTCGTAGCGGGCCTCGTCGGTGGCGAGCCATGTGAGGATCTCGCTCTGCTCGATTCGCACGCCGAGCGGTGCCCACTTCTGCCCGGCGCGTTCCACCATGCGGGGCGAGAGGTCGACGCCGCAGACCTTCACGCCCTGCTGCGCGAGATGAGCGAGGGCGCGGCCGGTGCCGCAGCCGACCTCCAGGACGGACTCGGGGGAGTGAAGGAGTTCCGGGCCCGGGCCGTGGCCGGCGTACTGGGTCCAGCAGAACGACG
>NZ_JBEXYL010000301.1:0-1238 GCF_040630895.1 Streptomyces sp. NPDC005728 | reverse complement strand
GACCAGGTACGACAAGCTCGCCGTCCGCTACGAGTCGACCGTCCAGCTCACCCTCATACGGCAGGCGCTGTGACCACATCTCAAACACGTCCTAGGTCAGTCCCATGCCATCCGCCGAGCCTCCACCGCCGGAGGTTGAGGTGCACGTGTCGACGAAGCCCCCGAGCAGGTGGAGAAGCTGGACGTGTTCGCCGTGCTCGAAGTGCTGGGTCGTCCGTCGTGGCCTGCACCGAGTGCGGGGCGGATGCCGCGCTGGGACCGCTCATGTAGACCGGACACGCTCCGCCGCCTGTGGCATAGCGTGAAAGCCCAGGTCACGAGGGGGGCTAGGGAGGGCAGCTATGCCCGGGCCCGTCATCTGGAATGGCCACATCACGTTCGGCCTGATCTCCGTACCCATTGGCCTGGTCAAGGCCACCGAGCGCGGCACCACACCGCTACACCTGGTCCACACCGCCAACGACTGCCTCGGACGCATCCGCTACCGCCGGGTGTGCGAGCTGGACGACCAGGAGGTCCCCCTGCATGCGATCGGCCGCGGCTACGAGACGCCTGCCGACCTCGTGCCGCTCACCGACGCCGACCTCGACAACCTGCCGATCGCCACCGCCCGCGCCATAGAACTGGTCGCCGTCGTTCCCGCCGACCGGATCGCCCCCCCGACAGATCGGCGCCGCCGGCTACTACCTCGCCGCCGACGCTTCCCCCGCTACCGCCCGGCCCTACGCCCTCCTCGTGCGCGCCCTGCAACGCCGCACGCGGGTCGCCATCGTGAAGTACGCGATCCGCGGGGATCGCGAGCGCCTTGGCATGCTCCGGCCCCTCGGCGACACCCTCGTCCTCAACGGATTGCGCTGGGCGGATGAGATCCGTGACGTCGAGCGCGGCATCGCACCCGCCCCAGCCGACGTAGACGAGAAGGAGCTGGCCGCCGCCCTGGAGCTTGTCGACGCCCTCACCGCCGACAAGCTGGACGACGTCCCGGACCTCACCGACCACTACGCCCAGGCGCTTGCCGCGCTCGTCGACACCAAGATGCACGATCGCGAACTGGCCCGGCCTTCCGAGCTGCAGCGCGCGGAATTCGTCGACCTCAGTGGACGTTAAGTCCGTTTCTGGTAGCGGCCTCGTCCGGGTTCAGTAAGGAAGCCTTGTCGGGCGAGGCGTCCGAGGCGGCTGCGGGTGACGTTGACGGTCGCCTCGTCGGTGGGCATGCCGAGGAGTTCGTGCAGCTCGCG
>NZ_JBEXYL010000300.1:0-1240 GCF_040630895.1 Streptomyces sp. NPDC005728 | reverse complement strand
CGCGTGTACTACGGCAGCCGCGCTCCGCTGTTCATCGGCAACCACTTCGAGGACTGGAACGGCGGAATCTACATGAAGGCCATCGACCAGGTCGTGAAGGACGTGTGCACCAAAAAGGGCGTCAAGTGCGTCTCCTTCAAGGAGCTGGCCGACTGGATGGACGTACAGAAGCCGCAGACGCTGGCGAACCTGCGCAGCCTGGACCCGGCCCAGTCGCCGGACTGGGCCACGGTGGTCAAGTGACGCGCCTGGACTGCTGATTCCACTTGTGTAACCCCCTTCACAACCGACACGCATGCCGTGCGAAGATGCGTCTCCCCGGTAGGTGTGTACCGGTGTAGAGGGGAACATCATTGAAATCGAGAAGATTGAGCCGTAAGGGGCGCCGCGCCGGCATAGTCTCGGTGGCCGCCGCCTCGGTCGTCGCCGGAGTGGCCCTGGTGCCCAACTGGAGCGCGGGCGCTGCGGTCGTCGACGACCCGACCGTGGACGCCGCCACCAAGGCGACCTTCCAGCGCCTGGCCGACGCGGTCTTCACCGACCGCACGGAAGCCCTGGTGGACGAGGGCGCCACGAAGCGCACCACGTCCCGTTTCTCCGGCGACGTCACGTTGTCCGCCTCGCAGTCGCGGGCGGAGGGCTCCGCGCTGACCGAACTGCGCGGCCGCCAGTCCCGCCTCGCGAAGCTGGGCGAGAAGTACAGCGACGGCAACACCCGGGTCACGCTGGACGCGACGCGGGTGACCGGCCGTACGGCCAAGGCCGACGTCACCGAGACCACCACGCTGACCTACGAGAAGGCCACGGGCAAGGAGCCGAAGACCACCGGCTTCCAGGCCCACCACGAGCTGACGTTCAAGGCCGACCGGCAGGGCAACTGGCAGCTGACCAGGGTCCGCGACACGGACAACGGCTACCTCGCGGTCAACCAGGTCGCCAAGCAGCCGACCGTCGCCGTGAAGGCCCCCGACGACGACAGCCCGCCCGACGCCCCCCGGGCGTCGACCACCTGGCCCGCGCCCGCCAACCGGAAGACGCTCACCGGCGGCACCTATGACTACAAGGCCATGGTGTCGTACGCGACGAAGTACTGGAACAACTACAACCCCGACTACCCGGACTACAACGGGCACGGCGCGGGCGGCGACTGCACCAACTTCGTCAGCCAGTCCCTGAAGGCGGGCGGCTGGAAGCACGTCCCCGGCTACACGTACGACTTCCACAAGTGGTTCGGCAACGC
>NZ_JBEXYL010000299.1:0-1264 GCF_040630895.1 Streptomyces sp. NPDC005728 | reverse complement strand
GGGTCTGCTGCAGGTTTGGGTGACAGGTTTGATCACGCGGCCTGGAGAGCCGGTGTGGTCATGACGGTTTCGTATTCGACGGGGGTCAGTCGGCCGAGTGCGGCTTGTCTGCGGCGTCGGTGGTAGGTCCTCTCGATCCAGGACACGATCGCGATCCGCAGTTCTTCACGGGTGGCCCAGGTCCGGCGGTCGAGGACGTTCTTCTGCAGCAGGCTGAAGAAGGACTCCATGGCCGCGTTGTCGCCGGCCGCCCCGACTCTCCCTATCGATCCGGCCATCCGGTGGCGGTCAAGGGCCCGGACGAACTTCCGGGACCGGAACTGTGATCCGCGATCGCTGTGCAGGATGCACCCGTCGACGTGTTCACGCCGGGCCACGGCGTTGTCCAGGGCGGCCACGGCGAGGCGGGACTTCATCCGCGCATCAATGGAGTAGCCCACGATCCTGTTGCTGAAGACATCCTTGATCGCGCAGAGGTACAGCTTGCCCTGGCCGGTGGCGTGTTCGGTGATGTCGGCTAGCCACAGCCGGTTCGGGCCAGTTGCCGTGAAGTTGCGGCTCACGAGATCGTCGTGCACCGGCGGGCCGGCCTGCTTGCCCCGGCCACGCTTCTTCCCGAAGACACTCCACCAGCGGTTGTCCCGGCAGATCCGCCACGCAGTGCGCTCGGCCATGCCGGCCCCGGCACCACGCGCTTCATCGGCCAGGAACCGGTAGCCGAACTCCGGATCGTCGCGGTGGGCGTCGAACAGCGCGTTCGCGCGATATGCCTCCGCCAGCACGGCGTCGGCAACCGGCTTGCCCAGCCAGCGGTAGTACGGCTGTCTGGCGAGCTTGAGCACCCGACACGTGACCGTGACCGGCACCCCGTCCACGGCCAGCTCTTTCACGAGCGGGTAGATCCTTTTCCCGGAAGATGTGCCTGCGACAGGTAGGCCGCGGCCCGGCGCAGGACCTCGTTCTCCTGCTCCAGCAGCTTGATCCGCCGACGTGCTTCCCGCAGTTCCGCGCTCTCCTGGCTGGTCACCCCGGGCTTGGCCCCGTCGTCGATGTCCGCCCGGCGCATCCACTTCCACAACGTCATCGGGTGAACCCCGAAGTCGGTGGCCACCCGCTCCACCGTCACACCCGGGCCGCGGTTCCTCGCGACCCGCACGACGTCCTGGCGGAACTCTTCCGGATAAGGCTTGGGCACAGCGGCATCCTTCCCACCCGCCCTACAGGGCAAGCCAGTTCAGATGTCACCCGATCGTGCAGCAGACCC
>NZ_JBEXYL010000298.1:0-1270 GCF_040630895.1 Streptomyces sp. NPDC005728 | reverse complement strand
CTGAGAACGGACAGCACTTCGACACTGGTTTGGGAAGCACGAGGCTCCTGAGGCCGGGACGGAATGTTCACGAGTTTCGACAGCACCGCGCTTTCCTCGGGCAGCTGACGCACGGTGTCGTCGCTCCTCCGCATCGTTGCCGCAGCGAGCGTCTCGCCGATCACCCCGGGCCGGCATGGTCCGAAAGAGACGGCCTAAAGTGGCGAAATGCCCCTGCCTGACGACCGGCCCGCCCTGGACCTGCTCGACGCGCACCTGGAGGCGCTATGGGACGGAACGGACCTCCCGCTTCCGCAGGCGCCGGTCCACCTTGCAGCGGAAGAAAGGGGCGAGCTCTCCCACTGGGCCCTCGACCAACTCCGGCGCATCCCCCGCGAGCCGAAGGACGCCTTTGCCCGTCAAATCGGCAGTCTGCTGGCGGACTTCCGCTACCGTCGCTGTCCCTGGAACGCGGCGGCGCTGCGGCTGCTCGACGACACATACACCTTTGCGGCTACCGGCCCTCGGCGGTACGAGGACTGGGCGCACGACGTCCGCGCCGTGCTGCACCGGTCGGTCCCTGACCCCCGGGGCTGGGTCCGACTGGACTGGGACCGCACCAACACCGCCCGCCACACGGCGCCTGCGTACCCCTTCGATCCCCCGGACTCATCAGAGTTGCCCGGTCGCCTGTACCCCCTGGAGGCGGAGGCGGCGGTCGCCGCGCTCGCCATCATGGCCGAGGAATGGCAGTCGGAACCCGCCCCCGTCCGCTCCCGCCCGGACCGGGACGCCGTGCTGGCGGATGCCCGGACCCTGCTCGATCGGTACGGGCCCACGGCGCACTACTGGACCAACGCGACGACCGCCGCCTCTGACCCGGCCCCGGACTTCCTCGCAGCCGGCCTCCAGGGGACTGAATCCCACAGCTTCCTCACCTCCGACTACCTCAACGGCCTCGACTTCCTCGAGGACCTGGGCCTGATCGCGGTGACCGACGACGAGGTGGGCGTCTTCTGGTCGTTCGGGGCGTACTGACGACGTTCAGAGGAGGCACCAACAACCGTCTACCACCGCCCTGACGACCCCGAGCCGGGCACGGCCGCCATTGAGGCGGACCATGCCCTGGCCGACCGCCTCGGGGTGCCGTTCCACTTCGCCTCCCGGGACGTCCCCGATCACGAGACCCCGCGCTGGCAGACAGCCCAGGGTCTGTCCGGGAGGGCATGACCGGAAGGCGGATCGGGACGACGCTCGGAAGCAAGGCCAGCTGCCGCGTGCCCCCGTTCTC
>NZ_JBEXYL010000297.1:0-1288 GCF_040630895.1 Streptomyces sp. NPDC005728 | reverse complement strand
GTCTTCGACCTGCGCCCGGCCGCCCTCATCCGCGACCTCGACCTGCTCCGCCCGATCTACACCCAGACCGCCGCCTACGGCCACTTCGGCCGCGAGCTGCCGGACTTCACCTGGGAGCGCACCGACCGGGTGGACGCCCTGCGCCGCCATGTGTCCGCATGACGGAGCGGAGGTCCGCATGACCACCACGGGCCTGACGGCGGCCGTCCTCGCCGAGGAGCCGTCCTTCTCCTTCGAGTTCTTCCCGCCGAAGACCGAAGCCGGCGCCCGCGTCCTGTGGAACACGATCCGCAGGGTGGAGGCCCTCGCCCCCACCTTCGTCTCCGTCACGTACGGAGCCGGGGGCACCTCCCGGGACCGGACGATCGACCTGACCCAGCGGATCGCCACGGAGACGACGCTGCGACCCGTCGCGCATCTGACCGCTGTCGGACACTCCATGACCGAACTGCGCCGCATCATCGGCCAGTACGCGGACTCGGGCGTGCGCGACGTCCTGGTACTGCGCGGCGACCCGCCCGGCGATCCCAACGCCCCCTGGGTCGCGCACCCGCAAGGCCTCACCCACGCCCATGAGCTGGTCTCCCTGGTCAAGGAGTCGGGTGCCTTCAGCGTCGGCGTCGCCGCCTTTCCGGAGAAGCATCCGCGCTCGCCCGACTGGGAGAGCGACGTCCGGCACTTCGTCGCGAAGTGCCGGGCGGGCGCGGACTACGCCATCACGCAGATGTTCTTCCGCGTGGAGGACTACCTGCGCCTGCGCGACCGGCTCGCCGAGGCCGGATGCGAGACCCCGGTCATCCCCGAGATCATGCCGGCCACCGATGTGCGGCAGATCCGCCGCTTCGCGGAACTCAGCCACGCCGCGTTCCCCGAAGACCTGGCCCACCGGCTGGAGGCCGCCCGCGACGATCCCGCCGAGGCCCACCGCATCGGCGTCGACCACGCCACCGCCATGGCCGAGCGGCTGCTGTCCGAGGGCGCGCCGGGACTGCACTACATCACGCTGAACCGCTCGGCGGCCGCGCTCGAGATCCACCAGAACATACAGAGAACAAGGAGCAGGCATGTCCTCTCAGCCGTCGGCTGACGCCACCGACTACAAGGTCGCCGATCTCTCCCTGGCCGAGTTCGGCCGCAAGGAGATCACCCTCGCCGAGCACGAGATGCCCGGCCTGATGGCGATCCGCAGGGAGTACGCCGAGACGCAGCCGCTGGCCGGCGCCCGTGTCACCGGCTCGCTGCACATGACCGTGCAGACCGCCGTTCTCATCGAGACCCTGGTCGCCCT
>NZ_JBEXYL010000296.1:0-1347 GCF_040630895.1 Streptomyces sp. NPDC005728 | reverse complement strand
TCGAGCGTCTGCTGCTGCCACTGGGGGTACTGCGCCGGGTCGCCGTGGGTCTCGCCGTCGGACTGGTTGTACAGGAAGTTGAAGTCCATCGACAGAGCCTGGATCTTGTCCCCGTACGGGAGCAGCTGCAGCGGGAAGTCCCAGATGCCGTTCTTCTTCGTCGGCCACACCTGGAAGGCGCCCGGGGAGCTGGCGTCGTAGCGCCAGCCGTAGCTCTTGATGGCCTTCAGCAGGTTCTTCTGGCCCTCCAGGCAGGGTGCGCGGCCGCCGGTGACCTCCTTCTTGAAGTCGAAGGGCAGCGCGGGGACGTCCTTGAAGGCGGTGTTGGTCTTCCAGTTCTCCACGAAGGAGTAGAACTGGTCGATCTCGCTCTTCCACTCCTCGACGCTCCACTCGCCGCCACCCTTCGCCTCGCAGAAGTGGCCGTTGAAGTGGGTGCCGATCTCGTTGCCGTCCTTGTACGCCTTCCCGAGCTGCTCCAGCGTGGTGCGTATGTGGTCGTCGGTCGCGTAGTCGATCGCGGCGTCACCCGGAGAGTGCATCGGGCCGTGATAGAGGGCCTTCTTGCTCTTGGGCAGCAGGTAGATGCCGGTGAGGAAGAAGGTCATGTGGGCGTCGTACTCCTCGGCCAGCTCCCGGTAGTGCGAGAAGAGGTGGTCGCTGCCCTCCAGCGCGCCGTCCCAGGAGAAGACCACGAACTGGGGCGGCTTCTCACCGGGTTTGAGCGGCACCGGCTTCAACTGTCCCTTTTGGGGGCCGGTGTAGGAGGTGGAGCCGTCGCCGAGGATCTTCGTCTTGCCGTCCCAGGCGGGGGCGGGCTTCTGCGCGGCCTTGCCGCCGTTGCCCGTGCCGGCGGAGGCGGTGGGCGCGGTGCGGTCCCCCCGCGTCAGGACCAGGTATCCCGCGACCACGGAGGCCACGACGAGGAGGGCGGTCAGGGTCATGACCTGCGGGCGGGTGACCCGGCGGCGTTCACGGGACCTGCGGCGGCGGCCGGGCGGCGACTTCATGCGGGACATGTGCGGCTCAATCTGCGTGGGAGTGGGGCAGCGGAACGGCCACCGGTCAGTCCAGACCCATGGCGGCGGACCAGACGGCGAAGGGAGGACTGTCGGCGGCGGTTCCGGCGAGTCCGTCGAGCGACAGGGGCTCCAGGGACTTGGCCAGGTCGATGCGGTAGACGACGACGGCGGTGGTGACGGATGCGGAGGTACCGGTGTACCAGGCGGCGGTGTCGTCCTGGGTGGTGCCCGCCTTGCCCGACACCTGGGCGGTGGCAGGCGCGGCGGTCGGGTGGGCGGTGCGGAAGGACTCCGTCAGTGCGCGGTCCACCTGTGCGGCGACGTC
>NZ_JBEXYL010000295.1:0-1353 GCF_040630895.1 Streptomyces sp. NPDC005728 | reverse complement strand
CACGTCACCGTGAACCTGCGGGCAGAGCCGGGACTCTGGTTCCAGTACGCCGACGCCGACGTGCCGATCGTGACGCAGTGGGACGACGGCAAGCCGAGCGGCGAGGGTGTCCGGGTGCCGACGTCGTCGGCGTCCATGCCGTCGGTGGTGTTTCGGATGCTGCGCGACCTGGACGTGCAGCCCGGGCACACAGTGCTGGAGATCGGCACGGGCACCGGCTGGAACGCCGGCCTTCTGGCCCACCGGCTGGGAGTCGAGGCTGTCACGAGTATCGAGATCGATCCGACGGTGGCAGACGCTGCCCGCGATCGTCTCGCCGCCCGGGAATTGCTCGGCGTCGTCCTCACCCGGGACGGGGCGCTCGGTGACCAGGCGGGAGCGCCCTACGACCGCGTCATCGCGACGGCCGGGATCCGCACGGTGCCTCCGGAGTGGATCGAGCAGACCCGGCCGGGCGGCATCATCGTCGCCCCCTGGGGCACGCACTTCAGTAACTCCGACGCCATCGTCCGCCTCAAGGTCAGCCCCTCGGAGGCGAGCGGGCACTTCACAGGGCCGGTGGAGTTCATGAAGCTGCGCGCCCAGCGGCTGCCGTTCGAGGGCCACGATGCCTACCTCCCGGAAGGCATGGCCGAAGCAGAGCGGTCCACGACGGATGTCACCGAGGGCGAGCTGCTCGGGGAAGGCCGCTTCGATCCGCGGACCTTCGCGATCGGCTTGCGAGTCCGCGACTGCCACCGTGTGGTGGCGGAGAAGCGTGACGGTGCCCGGCCGGTGTGGTTCTACGGGCTCAAGGACCATTCGTGGGCCTGCGTCATGTTCCGCGACGGCCGACCGGAGGCCGACGTGTGGCAGGAAGGCTCACGGCGGCTGTGGGACGAAGTGCATGAGGCTCTGGGCTGGTGGCACACAGCCGACCAGCCGGACTTCGAACGCTTCGGCCTGACCGCGGAGATGGACGGCAGGCAGCACGTGTGGCTGGACTCACCGGAGAACGTCGTTCGACGGTGGCGGCGCTGCCCTCCGGGGCGTCCTGGGCGGTCTTGAGCATGGTTGTGAAGGCCGGAATTTACCGCGGTGATCAAGTTGATGGTCAGCGGCTGCGTCGCTGCTCCCCTTGCCCCTCGGGGCCCCGGGTACCGGATCCGGATCGCGCCCGGGCCGACTTGCTTGTGCCGCTGTGTGACTGCCTCGCGTACCGGTTCGGGAATGCGGCGGACCGCCCCGACCACATCGCGTGCTGGGTGGGGTTGTGGGCGGGGTCGGTTGTTTTCCGGTGGGCGTGTGGTTTGCTGATGCACACTCGGGTGGGTGTTGGGGTGTGCGGGAGGTGGCCGACCTTTATCTGATAAA
>NZ_JBEXYL010000294.1:0-1375 GCF_040630895.1 Streptomyces sp. NPDC005728 | reverse complement strand
TACTGCAACGGTCCTTGTCGTGACTGCTGGCCAGCTCGGTCGTTGGTGTGGTTATGGGTGGGGACCTTGCTGGTGTCAGGTTGTGGGCCGGGGAACTGGAAGCGGTGCATGAGCGGTTCGTGCACCGCTTCAACCGGGAGGAGCCGCGTCGGTCGGCGCTCGCCTATATGCGGGGCCTGATCGCTCCGCTGGAGCGGAAGAACGGCTGGACGCTGGCGGAGGAGGCCGGTCATGCGGGTCCTGATCGCATCCAGCGGCTATTGAACCGGATCGAGTGGGACGCCGACGAGGTCCTGGACGACGTACGCGATTACGTCGTCGAACACCTCGGAGACCAGGATGCGGTGCTGATCGTCGATGACACCGGATTCCTGAAGAAGGGCGTCCGTTCGGCCGGGGTGCAAAGGCAGTACTCCGGCACCGCCGGACGCACCGAGAACTGCCAGATCGGTGTGTTCCTCGCCTACGCAACCGGCCGGGGCCGCACGTTGATCGACCGGCAGCTGTATCTGCCCACCTCCTGGACGGATGACCGCGAGCGCTGCCGGCGGGCGGGCGTCGACGACACGGTCGTCTTCGAGACGAAGGTGGCCATGGCCAAGGCGATGGTCCGCCGGGCCATCGCGGAGAAGATCCCGTTCGGCTGGGTGACGGCGGACGCCGCCTACGGCTACAGCAAGGGCTGGCGGTTCGAGCTGGAACAGGCCGACGTCTTCCACGTCATGGCCACCACGAGGCACGACACGGTCGTCACCCGCTGGTCCATCGACCACCCCGTCCACGAACTGTTTCCCGGGCTGCCGCGGCAGAAGTGGAAACGCCGCTCCTGCGGTGAAGGAGCTCACGGCCGGCGGATCTTCGACTGGGCCCGCGTCGAGGTGCGGCCCTGGCACCGCGAGGACCGTCGGCACTGGGTTCTCGCCCGCCGCAGTGTCAGCAGGCCCGAGGAGATCTCCTACTACATCGCCTACTGCCCCGCCGGGGCCACGCTGGACGAGCTGATCCATATCGCGGGCAGCCGGTGGGCCGTCGAGGAATGCTTCCAGACCGCGAAGCAGGAGTGCGGCCTGGACGACTACCAGGTCCGCCGCTATCCCGGCTGGCACCGCCACATGACCCTGGCCATGGCTGCCCACGCCTGCCTGACCGTCCTGCGGGCCCGAGAACTGGGCACAGAGAAAGCAGAAACGGATCCTCCCAGCTCATCCACCTCAGCCTCGCCGAGATCAGACGCCTGATCACCCGCCTCACCGACCGCCGTCCCACCCCGGTCGACCACATCCTGCACTGGTCGACCTGGCGCCGAAAACGGCAACACCAAGCCCGTATCAGCCACTACAAACAACGCGGACACAACCCCTGAGCTGGCCAGCAG
>NZ_JBEXYL010000293.1:0-1380 GCF_040630895.1 Streptomyces sp. NPDC005728 | reverse complement strand
GACGTCGCCGCACAGGTGGACCGCGCACTGACGGAGTCCTTCCGCACCGCCCACCCGACCGCCGCGCCTGCCACCGCCCAGGTGTCGGGCAAGGCCGGCACCACCCAGGACGACACCGCCGCCTGGTACACCGGTACCTCCGCATCCGTCACCACCGCCGTCGTCGTCTACCGCATCGACCTGGCCAAGAGCCTCGCACCGCTGCCGCTCAAAGACGTCACCAGTACGTCCGCCGACGACGTCCCCTACGGCATCTGGGCCCATGCGGTGGGCCTGGGGCGACCCCCGAGATCCCGGACACCGAACCTACTCCCCTCTCTCCTCACAGAATGATCTCTGCATGAGCAACAAGCCGACGGTCGACCGTCGTCATCCGGCCGGGCTCCGCCGCTGCTTCACCCGTCCCGAGGTGCAGACCCTGGTCGCCCTCCTCGTCGTGGCCTCCGTGGTCGCCGGCTACCTCGTCCTGAACCGGCTGGACAGCACCACGCGCACCGCATCCGCCCTGTACAGCCCCAAGACCGCTGCGCCGAAGAACAGACCCAGGACCGCTGCACCCAAGCCCACGCCCTCGTGGGACGGCAAAACGAAGATCCTCGGCGACGGCTCCACCTCCTACACCGGACCCCAGAAGGGCGAGCTGAAGCCCGAGCCGCTCAAACCCGGCGAGAAGCCGCCCCAGTTCGTCGTCTTCTCCTGGGACGGCGCGCTGGAGGGCAGCGACCACCTCTTCTCGCACTACCGGGAGCTGGCCAAGGAATACGACGCCCACATGACCTTCTTCCTCACCGGCATCTACCTGCTACCCAAGAGCAAGAAGGCCCAGTACCACGGCCCCATGCACTCTCCGGGCGACGCCGCGATCGACTACGCGACCGACGACCACATACGCACCACTCTGGAGCAGCTCGGGAAGGCGTACAAGGACGGCAACGAGATCGGCACCCACTTCAACGGCCACTTCTGCGAGGCGAAGGGTGGCGGCCAGTGGAGCGTGGAGGAGTGGAAGAGCGAGATCGACCAGTTCTACTCCTTCGTGGACCACTGGAAGACCAACACCGGCTTCAAGGACATACCGGCACTGCCCTTCGACTTCAAGAAGGAGGTCACCGGCGGCCGCGCGCCCTGCCTGGAGGGCCAGAAGAACCTGCTGAAAGCGATCAAGAGCTACGGCTGGCGCTACGACGCCAGTTCACCGGGCGAATTCCAGGTGTGGCCGACGAAGAAGAACGGCATCTGGGACTTCCCGCTGCAGCTGCTCCCGTACGGGGACAAGATCCAGGCCCTGTCGATGGACTTCAACTTCCTGTACAACCAGTCCGACGGCGAGACCCACGGCGACCCGGCGCAGTACCCCCAGTGGCAGCAGCAGACGCTCGA
>NZ_JBEXYL010000292.1:0-1394 GCF_040630895.1 Streptomyces sp. NPDC005728 | reverse complement strand
AAACCCTGCTGCAACACCAACTCCTGCCGCGGCGGCACAGGAACCGCCGCCAACTGCCCCGCCAACACCGCCTGAGCCAACTCCTGCTTCGACGCGAAATGAAAATACAACGCCCCCTTCGTCACCCCCGCCCGCTGCAAAATCTCCGCAATCGTCGCTGCCTCAAACCCCACCTCCGCAAACACCCCAGCAGCCGCCACCAAAATCGCCCGCCTCGTCCTCACCGCCCTCTCCTGCAAAACCACAACCCCACCCCCACACCAACCACCCGGACAAGAAAGAAACCGCCTAGTTCGTATCCTGACACCACCACCCCCAACGATCAACCAACCCCCACCCCCCAACCACCCACCCAACAGAAAACCGGCCACCCCCCACACCACCCCAAACCCCAACCACCCCCCAACAAAGAACCGGCCACCCCCTATCCACCAACCCCCACACCAACAACCACCAACAGGCACACCCCCCACAACCCAGCACCCCACACCCGAACGCCCACCCCACGGCACGGCCACCCACAGAACAAACAGACAACCCTCCAGGAGAACCTGAGCCCCCTTCAAGCCCACCACCCACCACGCCGGGCCGTGGGAGTTCATTGCCGCGAGCGCGCACTGACTCACCGTCTCCCCCACCCCGCCCACCCATCGGCCACCAACCCACAGGAAATGAACCCTCGTCGGTCAACAGGAGGTCCGAAACCCCCACCACCAAACGAAGCTTGCTGGTAAACAACTTCAATGGCATACGACGGAACCCAACAATTCCAGGCAGGGCAGTCCGGGCTCATCGCGAGAATCCCCGAAGCGGAGCCCGCCGTCCGTGCATGGCGCGAGCAACTCGATCCCTCGGCCCACGCCGGTGTCTCGGCCCATGTCACCGTGCTCTACCCGTTCCTCGACGCGAGCCGTATCGACGAGAGTGTCTGCTCCGCGCTCCGCGAGACACTCACCGCGCATCAGTCCTTCGAGGTCCGATTCGACCGCTGCGGCCGATTCCCCGGAGTTCTCTACCTCACCCCTGAACCCGACACCCCCTTCAGGCACCTCACCCAGGCGATCGTGACGCGGTGGCCGGAAACCCCGCCATTCGGCGGCCAGTTCGAGGATCCCATCCCCCACTTGACCATCACCCAAGGCCAAGACGCGGCCGACATGGACAAAGCCGAAGCCGATCTGCTGCGCAGGCTCCCCATCACCGCGCACATCTCCACAGTCGACCTGTTTATCCACGACGGAACACGATGGCGACAACACTCCACTTTCCCGCTCAGCTAAAGGCAGTCTCGCAATGGCTGGGAGTGTCTAATCAACGGCGGATCTGTTGATCATGGAGACGCCAAGTGAGTGAGATGACGATCGAGCAAGAGCCTGTAGTCGAGTCGGTCGGTG
>NZ_JBEXYL010000291.1:0-1411 GCF_040630895.1 Streptomyces sp. NPDC005728 | reverse complement strand
GCCGCCATCCCCGACCACTGCGAACCCTGACCCGGGAACACGAACACCGCACGGCGCCCCACCGCTCCCGCACCACTGACCACACCCGGCGCCACTCCACCCGAGGCCAACGCCCCAAGACCGTCCAGCAGTTCGGCACGGTCAGCAGCCACCACCACAGCCCGCTGGTCGAACACCGACCGGGCCGACACCAGCGCGGAACCCAGCCCCGGCAGGTCCAGCTCGTCCCGCCCGGCCACGAACGCGCGCAGCACCTCCGCCTGCGCCCGCAACGCCTCCGCACTCTTGCCCGACACCACCCACGGGACCGACCCGGCCTCGACGGGCGCCCTGTCCACGTCGGCGGAAGAGTCAGCCGCCTGCTCCAGGACGAGATGGGCGTTGGTGCCGCTCATGCCGAAGGCGGAGACGGCGGCCCGTCGCGGCCGGTCGAGTTCCGGCCAGGCCCGCTGCTCGGTCAGCAGCTCCACCGCACCTGCCGACCAGTCCACATGTGAGCTCGGCTCGGCGACGTGCAGGGTCTTGGGCAGTACGCCGTGCCGTAGGGCCATCACCATCTTGATGACGCCGCCCACACCGGCGGCCGCCTGCGTGTGTCCGACGTTTGACTTCAACGATCCCAGGAACAGCGGCAGTTGATCGCCGTCCCGGTTCTGGCCGTACGTCGCGAGGAGGGCCTGTGCCTCGATCGGGTCGCCCAGCCGGGTGCCCGTCCCATGCGCCTCGACCGCGTCGACGCCGTCCGCGTCCAGGCGCGCGTCGGCGAGTGCCTGCCGGATCACCCGCTGCTGGGACAACCCGTTGGGCGCGGTCAGACCGTTGCTGGCGCCGTCCTGGTTGATCGCGCTACCGCGTATCACGGCCAGCACCGAGTGTCCCTGCCGCACAGCGTCCGACAGACGCTCCACCACCAGGACACCGACGCCCTCGGCCCAGCCCGTGCCGTCCGCACCCTCCGCGAACGCCTTGCACCGGCCGTCCTCGGACAGCCCGCGCTGCCGGCTGAACTCCACGAACAGACCGGGCGACGACATCACCGTCGCACCGCCCGCGAGCGCCATCCGGCACTCGCCGCGCCGCAGCGCCTGCACCGCCATGTGCAACGCCACCAGCGACGACGAACACGCCGTGTCGACCGTGACGGCAGGCCCCTCCAGACCGAACGTGTACGACAGCCGGCCGGCGGTGACGCTGCCGTGCGTACCGGTCAGCAGATAGCCCTCGGTGTCGGGGCTCGCGTCGGCGAGACGCGGACCGTACTCCTGGACCATGGCGCCGACGTAGACGCCGGTACGGCTACCGCGCAGCGACGCCGCGTCGATGCCCGCCCGCTCCATCGCCTCCCACGACGTCTCCAGCAGCAACCGCTGCTGCGGATCCATCGCCAACGCCTCACGCGGCGAGATCCCGA
>NZ_JBEXYL010000290.1:0-1420 GCF_040630895.1 Streptomyces sp. NPDC005728 | reverse complement strand
ATCAAGGGTGAGACCTGATGCCGAGCCGATTGTGGCGAAGTGGATGATCCTATGCTGTCGAGAAAAGCCTCTAGCGAGTTTCATGGCGGCCCGTACCCTAAACCGACTCAGGTGGTCAGGTAGAGAATACCGAGGCGTTCGGGTGAACTATGGTTAAGGAACTCGGCAAAATGCCCCCGTAACTTCGGGAGAAGGGGGGCCACGTCTGGTGAGGGAATTTACTTCCTGAGCTGGGTGTGGCCGCAGAGACCAGCGAGAAGCGACTGTTTACTAAAAACACAGGTCCGTGCGAAGCCGTAAGGCGATGTATACGGACTGACGCCTGCCCGGTGCTGGAACGTTAAGGGGACCGGTTAGCTCCATTTCGGTGGGGCGAAGCTGAGAACTTAAGCGCCAGTAAACGGCGGTGGTAACTATAACCATCCTAAGGTAGCGAAATTCCTTGTCGGGTAAGTTCCGACCTGCACGAATGGCGTAACGACTTCTCGACTGTCTCAACCATAGGCCCGGTGAAATTGCACTACGAGTAAAGATGCTCGTTTCGCGCAGCAGGACGGAAAGACCCCGGGACCTTTACTACAGTTTGATATTGGTGTTCGGTTCGGCTTGTGTAGGATAGCTGGGAGACTTTGAAGCAGCCACGCCAGTGGTTGTGGAGTCGTCGTTGAAATACCAGTCTGGTCGTGCTGGATGTCTAACCTCGGTCCGTGATCCGGATCAGGGACAGTGTCTGATGGGTAGTTTAACTGGGGCGGTTGCCTCCTAAAGAGTAACGGAGGCGCCCAAAGGTTCCCTCAGCCTGGTTGGCAATCAGGTGTTGAGTGTAAGTGCACAAGGGAGCTTGACTGTGAGACCGACGGGTCGAGCAGGGACGAAAGTCGGGACTAGTGATCCGGCGGTGGCTTGTGGAAGCGCCGTCGCTCAACGGATAAAAGGTACCCCGGGGATAACAGGCTGATCTTCCCCAAGAGTCCATATCGACGGGATGGTTTGGCACCTCGATGTCGGCTCGTCGCATCCTGGGGCTGGAGTCGGTCCCAAGGGTTGGGCTGTTCGCCCATTAAAGCGGTACGCGAGCTGGGTTTAGAACGTCGTGAGACAGTTCGGTCCCTATCCGCTGTGCGCGTAGGAATATTGAGAAGGGCTGTCCCTAGTACGAGAGGACCGGGACGGACGAACCTCTGGTGTGCCAGTTGTTCTGCCAAGGGCATGGCTGGTTGGCTACGTTCGGGAGGGATAACCGCTGAAAGCATCTAAGCGGGAAGCCTGCTTCGAGATGAGTATTCCCACCTCCTTGAGAGGGTAAGGCTCCCAGTAGACGACTGGGTTGATAGGCCAGATATGGAAGCCCGGTAACGGGTGGAGTTGACTGGTACTAATAGGCCGAGGGCTTGTCCATTGATGCTCGCGTTCACTGTGT
>NZ_JBEXYL010000289.1:0-1428 GCF_040630895.1 Streptomyces sp. NPDC005728 | reverse complement strand
GCACGGGATGGATCAGATGCACGGTCCGGCCGTGCTTGCGGGCCATCTCCACCAGCGCCCGCTTCGCGGCTGCTGAGGAACCGACGAGCCGCCCCTCAGTCAGGGGGTTACCCGCCGGGCCTCGGTCAGCATCCGGTCCAGCACAGCCGGACCGACCCTCTCACCCGCGATATGAGCCTTCTTCGAGCGAGCCACACACTCGTTCCAGATCCACCGACACCGATCCCACTCGGCTTCCCACGCACACCGGGCCGTCTCCGACAGGCGCACACGGAAGGTGAACCGGGCATACCCAGCTTCCTCCGTGATCGCACCCGTCGTCATACACCCGAACCTACCCGGGGACACTGACAGTTGGGCTGCCTCACCCAGTCACGGAGTGGACACCGAATCGCCCTGGCGGCGATCCGGCTGCCTCCGCCCTGCTCCGCAGGAATCCGATTCCTCCCCGGTCTGAAGGCCGGGGAGTCCTCGGATGTGCCCGGTGACGTGGAACTCGTTCCCACCGGCGTCGAAGAACTCGCCGGGTTCCCAGTCGCGATGAGTGACCTCCAGGCGCACCCTGTTCCGCGCCGCCTTCGGTGCTGCGGGCGGCCCCATCACCAGCGAGACCGTGCTGGTGGGCCTCCGGCGCAGCCGGACGCCCCAGGCGTGGGACTCGACCGCGTTCCAGTCGGCCTGGGACTGCCAGAAGGCCCACTGCCCGTAGCGGTCCTCCTCGGCGACGTCGAGGCAGATCGCGACGAGGCCGGAGTCGGCGAGCACGCCGGGGTGACCGGGACGCAGCACGCAGAACTCGTTTCCCTCCGGATCGGCCAGCACGTCCCACGGGACCTCCCCCTGGCCGATGTCGACCCGCGTCGCACCGAGTGCGAGCAGGCGTGCCACCTCGGCCTCCCAGTCCGGCCCCCCAGCCAGGTCGAGGTGGAGTCGGTTCTTGTGCGCCGCCTTCGGCTCCGTAGTCGGCACGAACCGCAGCTGCAGGCCGTCCGTCCGGCCTTGCGTTGCGTCCAGCCAGAAGCGGTCCATACGCTCGACATCCAGCGCGTCGATCACGATCCCGGTCAGCATCCCGTTCCCCCAAGCCGTCGAACCCGTCACCTGCTCATTGTCGCTGCCGCTGTCGGCGTCAGGGCTGGGGCCGCAGGTCGGGACCGAGGACCAGCCCGAACAGGTCACCGGCTGGCCGGGGGGTCCCGTCGCGCGCAGCCGCCCTGCCAGGGCACCGTGACGCTCTCCTGGTCTCTCCCCCGGGGCCACGAGCCGGAGCGCCGTGAGCCGAGTGATGAGCACAAGACCCGCAACTCAACTCATTCTGAAACGATCAGGTGCGACACGAGGTCGCTCCAAGTAAGTAAGGACAGCCAGGGCAGCGCCCCATTGCTCAGCTGTCAGATCTCCGCAAGCCATCCCGAGATCGTTTCACGG
>NZ_JBEXYL010000288.1:0-1454 GCF_040630895.1 Streptomyces sp. NPDC005728 | reverse complement strand
CCGGGACACCGGGGAATTCCATGTGGCCGGCAAACCCCGGCTCCCAGAAAGCCGAAATGCCGGACCGGGAAACCCGGTCCGGCATTTGCTGATTGCGCCTCAGAAATCGAAGTGAGGCTTCTCGATGTGCGGCTTCTCGATGTGCGGCTTCTTGAAGCCCTTGGGCAGCTTCGCCGTGTTGGAGCAGTCCACAACCGGACCGACCTTCGTGGGGCCGCCGTTCATCAGCTCGTCCGTGGGAAACACCAGGCGCGGCCGGTCGGTCGTCGAGCAGTCATGCGCCTGCTTGAGGACGTGCTTGCCGTTCTTGTCGGTACGGGTCTCGCTCTTGTGAATGCAGATGGTGTCGCCCAGGGCGGTGCTCTTGCAGTCACCCGAGGGCTCATCGGCGTACGCGTGCGCGGCGCCGACGCAGATCATGGCGAGACTTCCGACGAGCCCCGAGACGGTGGCCATCTTCTGCCGAGTGATCATGTGCTGCGTTCCTTTGCAATGGAGGCCCGGGCGCCTGTGCCGTTGACCGGCATGCGCCCGGGCCTTGGAGAAGGTCGAAACAGAGCCCGGCACCTGGACGCGCTGCCGACCGCGCCCGGCGACGAAATTGCCGCAGCCCGGACGCGCACCCTGGTGGGTTTGCTGCGCGTCCGGGCTGCCTTCGCCATGGGGTATTACTCAGCACACCGTTGAACAGCCCGAGTTGGTTCAGGCCAGGGAGGTTCAGTTCGTGTGATGTGCATAAGGTGTTCCAAAGGATGTCGATGCGCCTGCGGTGACACTCCGAGGTCACGTGCGGGAAAGCGCTGAAACGTGCGCATCGAGGCCTCGGTGCTTCTTTACTTGTCGCCCTCCGGGGCGGCGTACTGGCCGTAACCCTCCTCAGGCGCGGAGGTCTTGTCACCCTCCGGCTGGGCCTGCGGCTGGCCGTAGTTGTAGCCGCCCGCCGTGGCCACGGCGTTGGCCGACGAGTTGGCCACGGCGGTGATCCCCTGGGGGACGTCATCGTAGCCGCCGGCAAAGCTGACGCCGGCGCCGAAGGCGGACAGCCCCGCAAACGCTGCCGCTACGACTGCAGCGCGCTGAAACCTACGCATGGTTGACCCTTTCTCACTAGGGCACGAAGCCCCTGGTTGACTACTCATCGTGAGCATATACACACAATCAGTAGCAATTTGGGATCTTCGCTCCATACGTCGTGTCGGCTCGGGACTCAGCCCAGCAGCTCCGGCAGCTCCATTTTTCCGTCGCCCTTGTCGCGCACCGACGTCGCACCGGAACAGGTCACTTCGGGCCCGATCCGCGTCGTCCCGTTGCCCAGGGCGGCGGGCAATGTAAAGGGTTGCGTCGGCAGGCAGTTCTCGTGGTGGGGAATGAACCCGTCTTCGGGTACCTCACCTTGGATCCGCTGAATGCAGCTGATGTTGCCCTGAATATCGCGGGTGCAGATACCCGGACCT
>NZ_JBEXYL010000287.1:0-1481 GCF_040630895.1 Streptomyces sp. NPDC005728 | reverse complement strand
AACTCTTCCGGATAAGGCTTGGGCACAGCGGCATCCTTCCCACCCGCCCTACAGGGCAAGCCAGTTCAGATGTCACCCGATCGTGCAGCAGACCCGTCTTCGCAGTCCGTCTCCTCGATGCCCTGGACGGCAACGGGCCGCACGTACGAAGCCACGACGGCCGCACGCTCCTCAGCGCCTGAGATGCTCAGGCCGCCAGCCAGGCTTGTCGATGTCGGGCGACGCTGTAGATCTCCTCAACCTGGGCGGCAGACAGAACGCCGGTGAGCGGAGCCAAGGCCGAAACTTCGCGCTCGCGATACACCCTCACCGTCAGCTGTGTGGCCACGACCTTCAGGTCGGTGACGCCGACGAAGACCAGGACTGGCTCAACTGGCACGGCATAGCCGCAGTGGCGCTCAAGCACCCGTTGGACACGTTGGGCCTCTGCCCGACTCTTGCGGGCGTATGGCTCGGCCCGGCCGTGATTGACCTTGACGGCATCGTCACCGACCCAGACCGCCTTGTTCGGATGGTGCTTGGTGTTGATGCTGAACACCCCGCCCGGCCCGATCAGCAAGTGGTCGAGGTCCACGTCCCGGGGCAGCGGTACGGAGTGCAGCACCCGCCACCCTTTGCGCCCGAGGCGATCTAGTTCGGCGCCCACACGCCGCTCCCCCGCTAAGCCCTTACGCCACGAGTCCCCAGCGGCGGGACGTCGCAGGAGCCGGGCAAGTAACCGGGTGACAGGACCTGCGGTCTCCGTCGCGAGCCGCTTCTGCAGCTCCCTGCCCGGAGGGTTTGGGGCGAGGTCGTCGTCTGGACTCAGCGGCGGCAGGGCAGAGGTCTGGCGCGGTGCCATGCGCCCGGATGCCGGCGCCTGGTCCAGGCTGAGTAAGTGCTGCTGCAGCGTGGCGATTACGAGATCTTCGTACCGACTGAGCAGGACAGTGATCCGGCCCGTCTTGCAGTCGGCCCATCCGGCGGCTGTGCCATCAGGAAGGCTGGCGTACAGACGATCGTGACCGTGCCTCTTCCAGCGTGTGACTGTCAGCTCGACCATGGTCCCCCCCCTGAGACTCGTCAGCATCGATGCCGTCATGCCAACAGCGGGAGGGCCCGGCCACAAGAGCGCGATCGGGATAGAACTTTCCCTACTTCATCAAGCCCCGGCTGCGCTGCGCTCCGCCGGGCGCGCTCCCGGCTCCGCTGCGGGCGCCGCTCCTGCCTCCGGCCCGCTCCGCCCGCGCTGCGCCGACGCGCGCCCACGTGTGGATAGGGCTGGTGGCCATGAGTCGAGCACCAGAAAGCGCGGTCACGGTCAGAACAGTGCCTCCGGCGGGGGATCGGCCGGCACCGGGATGGAGGGGGCGCCGTTCCCGGCTGCGGGTCCGTAGAGGCGGGCGCGGGGTGCTCCCATCCCGTACACCGTCGACCCAGGCAGAGCCGAGCAGACGCGGCCCATGGCGTCCAGGTCGTTCGTACAGTAGCGCGCTCCACCT
>NZ_JBEXYL010000286.1:0-1487 GCF_040630895.1 Streptomyces sp. NPDC005728 | reverse complement strand
TGCGTACCTGCGCGTATTCACCTGTGCGGGCTGAGCGTCCGGTCATCGGCCGGCCGGTATCTCGAGGGCCCCTGTATCCGTGTCGGCCGCTGTCGCGGACGGCTGTGGAGTGTGCGGAGCGCGGTTTGACTGCACCGCTGTCCCTTCCCGATCGAGCCGAAGGCGTTCACGTGAGGTTCATGCAGTCCGACCGGGCGTTGCTGGAACGGTATCTGCCCGGTCTGGACGCCGCTCTGGCGGCGCGACCGCTCGCCGAGCTGGAGAGCCCGAACAGTTTGGCGATCGGGCTTTTCCGTGAGGCGGGCGGGCCCGCGCTGCTGGTTCCCGCAGCGAACGCGGGCCTGGGCGCCGATCCGCTGGACGCGGTCAGGGTGCAGCGGGCCATCGGTAGCCGCTGTCCCTCACTGGCCGTGGCGACCACCATGCACCACTTCTCCGTGGCCAGCCTGATCGAGGCGGCCCGGACCGGAACCGGGCTGGAGGGGCTGCTGCTGGAGGCGATCGCGACCGACCCCCTGCTGGTCGCCTCGGGCTTCGCGGAGGGCCGCACCCATCAGTCCATCCTGCGGCCCACTATCAGGGCAGAGCACCGCGAGGGCCGCATCGTCCTCAACGGCAGCAAGAAGCCCTGCAGTCTGTCCCGCTCCATGGACCTGCTCACCGCCTCGGTGATGATCAGCGACGACGACGGACGCCGGCGCCTGGGCGTCGCCATTGTGCCCACCGCGAGCGAGGGCATCTCCGTCCGCCCCTTCTGGCACACCAGCGTGCTGGCAGGCGCCGAGAGCGACGAGGTCGTCCTGAGCGACGTCAGCCTCGATCCGCGGATGGTGGTGATGACCGATGCGGCCGACGACCAGCTCGACCGGGTGCACCTGATCGGCTTCCTCTGGTTCGAACTGCTGATGACCGCCTCCTACCTGGGAGTGGCGAGCGGTCTCGTGGAGCGTGTACTGGAACAGGGCAAAGGCACCGCCGTGGAACGGGCCGCCATGGCGACCGAGCTGCGAGCCGCCATGCTCGCCCTCGAAAGCGTCGCCCGCGCCATGGCCGACGAGGACCGGACCGAAGCCATCCTCGCGGACGCCCTGATGGCCCGCTACGCCGCCCAGGACACCATCGCCCGCATCACACCGACCGCACTGGCCGCCCTCGGCGGGATGTCCTTCATCAGCTCCGACGAAGGAACCTATCTGGCCTCGGCCGCATCCGCCCTCGCCTTCCACCCACCCGCCCGCGGCCAGATGGCCGACCCCCTGTGCGACTTCCTGAACGGCCACACACTACGCATCGGCACCGAACACCAGGCCACACCACAACAGACAGAAACACATACCCCCACACCCCACACCACAAGCCCGGCAGCGGACGGGAGCGCCATACCGCGCCGGAAGCAAGGGGAGACCGCGCCAAACCCAGACGCAGCCTCCCCTCCCACCCCTGCGCCCGCACCATCCCCACACCCTGCCCCCACGACTCCCTAAGCC
>NZ_JBEXYL010000285.1:0-1529 GCF_040630895.1 Streptomyces sp. NPDC005728 | reverse complement strand
GTGGTACGGAGGTTCATGAGTGGGTGCATGACGCCCGTCATCTGCTCGGTTTCCCCTGCCACTGACGCGAGGGACGCCGCACGCTCAGCGTGCTGCTGGCGGTCGGACACAAGAGGGCCCCTCGGAACTGTCCGGGGGCCCTCTCGCGTTCTCGGGACAGCGGCAGAGGCGACAGGCGGAGGAGCCGAGTGGCCAGACAGCATCCCCAACCGCGCCACATCACGCTCGGCGGACGTGAGGCGGTCGATCTGACCCCTCAGGATTACGCCCAACTCATCGCCAGCCGACGCCAGATCGGCGGCCAGAGCGCCCGCGTACGAGTCCTTGCCCAGCAGGTCAAACGGACCGAGAGACTCTTCAGGAGCTGGAAGCCCTGGTCGGTGTGCCGACGGCCGCCTGTCCCACGCGGGATGAGGGCGCCGGCCCTCGGGAGGAGGCCGACTGCCACGGCCGGCACGGGGAGACAGGCGACACGGACCCCGGCTGTCTGCCGTGCGCCATAGCGGAGTTGCCGCGCCGCCACCGGGGCCAAGGCCTCTGAGCCGACTGGTATCAGTCGACGCCCCCGGACTGGCCGAGGTCGTGTCCGATGCGCAGGTTCCAGCGCCCGGACCGGCCGGTGACCTCCGTCGCCGTGAGCGGACGGACGTCGACGCGCCAGAACGCGGCCTCTGGCGCCCCCAGCACGTGCACCACCACGGCCCGCACCACCTCCGGCTCCACCACGGCGACCGTCCTGCCGTCCGCTGCACCACTCGTGTCCAGCCACCGCGCGACCCGCGCACACAGTTCCCGTACCGACTCTCCGCCGTGCGGGGCGGCGCCCGGGTCGGTCAGCCAGTGGGCCACCGCTTCCGGTTCGGCGGCGCCGACCTCGTCCAGCGTCCGCCCCAGCCACCGGCCCACGTCCAGGCCCGAGAGTTCCGGGACCGCAGGGGCGGCGAGACCGAGCGCGGCCGCCGTCTCCCGGCAGCGCACACTGGGGGAGACGAAGGCCCGCTCCGCGGCGCGCAGCGACCTGGCCGCCGACCTGGCCCGGGCCGCCGCACCGTCCTCGATCGAGTCGCCGGCGTCGAAGCGAGCCCGCCGCAGCGAGGGTGTGGTCGCCGGCGCGACGAAGGTGACACGGCTGGTCACGCGGTTGCTCCTCCTGCCTCCGCCACGGGGCGGGGTGTCCTGTACCGAGTGCGTACGACGGTACGGGCAAGGTCGGCAGCGGCGCACGCCCACCCCGGTCAGGACGGCCGGGGCGGGCGTGGACGCAGTGCCCGCTACAGCTCCGCGCGCACCGCCCGAGCCGCGGCGACCAGGTTCTCCAGAGAGGCCCTCACCTCGGCCCAGCCGCGCGTCTTCAGGCCGCAGTCGGGGTTGACCCAGAGCCGTTCGGCGGGGATGGCCTCGAGCCCGAGGCGCAGCAGTTCGGCCGCCTCGTCCGCACCGGGTACCCGCGGGGAGTGGATGTCGTACACGCCGGGTCCGGCCTCGCGCGGGTAGCCGTGGGCGGCGAGTTCGCGAGCGACCTGCATGTG
>NZ_JBEXYL010000284.1:0-1555 GCF_040630895.1 Streptomyces sp. NPDC005728 | reverse complement strand
TTAGCTTGACTCTGTCGGGGATCTTGGAGTTTCGCGGTGCGGCAGCGTGGTCAGCGGGCATGCTCGGGTAGTTCTCTTGCCCGATGTAGCTGTCGAGGTGCCCGTTGTCCCTCCGCCCGCGTTCCGGTGAGCAAGTCCCGCCTCTGACCGCGCAGGTCGCGCGGGCGAGCAACCCGGGCGGCACGACGGCGATATGGGTGCGCGACCGGCTGGATGGGCTGTGGTGCGACGAGGACTTCGCCGACTGGTACCCGCGTGACGGGCGTCCGGGCCTGTCGCCTGCTCAACTGGCCACCGTCTGTGTGCTGCAGTTCTTGCTCGGTCTGTCGGACCGGCAGGCTGCCGAGGCGGTCCGCTGCCGCATCGACTTCAAGTACGCCATGGCCATGGAGCTGGACGACCCTGGCTTCCATCACAGCGTGCTGGCCGATTTCCGCGACCGTCTTGCCGAGGGCGACCGTGCTGACCGCCTCCTCGACCTCGCGCTGGCCCGCCTCAAGGGGGCCGGACTCGTACGCGAACGCACCACGCAACGCACCGACTCCACCCACGTTCTGGCCGCAGTGCGGGATCTGACCCGCCTGGAGCTGATCACCGAGGCGGTCCGCGCCGCACTGGAAGAAGTCGCCGGTATCTCTCCTCACCTGCTGGACGAGCTGGTCGATGAGGACTGGGGGCGCCGCTACGGCCGACCGGTCCGCCTGGGCAAGAACCCCACCAAACCCAAGACCAGGATCCTCGCCACCGGAAACGACGCCGTCCGGCTCCTGGAACACCTCCACCGCCACGGAGCAGACCGCACGTCCGGCCCGCGTATCCAGGCCCTGCGCCAGATCATGGTGCAGAACTACCACCGTGACGCCGCAGGACAGCTGCGCTGGCGCACCGCCGAGGCGGAGGGCGGGCCCGGGCTGCCGCCCTCGTCCCGGGCGATCGTTTCGCCCTACGACACCTCGGCCCGCTACGCACGGCACGGACACATCATCAGCTGGAAGGGGTTCTCCGCTCACCTGACCGAGACCTGTGCTCCCGACGGACCCAACGTGATCACGGACGTGGCCACCACCGCCGCGACCACGCACGACAGTCAGGTTCTGCCCGGTATTCATGCCCGGCTGGCACGTCGCGGGCTGCTGCCCGCCGAGCACCTGGTCGACGCCGGCTACACCTCCCTGCCCCGCCTGGAAGAAGCCACCCGCGAACACCAGGTGACTGTCTCCGGGCCGCTCCGGGTCAACTCCACCCGCCAGCACCGCCGGGGCGAGGGCTATGGCCGGGATGACTTCCACATCGACTTCGACCGCGAGCAGGTGACCTGTCCGCAAGGCCAGGTCAGCGCCGGCTGGCACGGCCCCTACCCAACCTCCTCACCCACCGCGGCCCCGCTGATCGTGGCCAGGTTCACCAAGAGCCAGTGCCAGCCCTGCCCGGCCCGCGCCCAGTGCACCACCTCCCGCGAAAGCCACCGCACCGTGGGCTTTCCCCCACGAGAACTCCGCGACCTGCAACTCCGCGTCCGCACCGAGCAGCAGACACCCGAGTGGAAGACCCGCTA
>NZ_JBEXYL010000283.1:0-1589 GCF_040630895.1 Streptomyces sp. NPDC005728 | reverse complement strand
TGGCGCCCGGGGGAGCAAGTACCCGGCGATCATCGAGCTGTAGGAATACATGCGGTTCGAATGCATTCGCCAGGCGGCAAACCATTGTGATTAGACTCATAAGGCGTCGTGCCGAAGCGGAGTCGGAGTCAGGGGTAGCGTCGCCTAAACCGCACTGCCGAGCTGTAGTGAGGGTGACCGACTGGCTCATTCGAAGAGCCGTGCGATGTCGCCCGCTCGCAGCGGATCGGAGACGCAGCGATGATCGACGAAGAGCGTGGCATTGGGGCCAAGACACCCGCCCGTTCCCGCCATGGCGATCGGCGCACGTACGTTCTCGATACCAGCGTGCTCCTGGCTGACCCGCCGGCCATGACTCGCTTCGAGGAGCACGAGGTCGTCCTCCCGGTGGTCGTGGTCACCGAGCTCGAGGCCAAACGACACCACCCCGAACTGGGCTACTTCGCCCGACAGGCACTCCGCCTGCTCGACGATTACCGTATCCGGCACGGCCGCCTCGACGAGCCGATCCCGGTCGGGGAGCTCGGCGGCAGCATCCGGGTCGAATTGAACCACTCCGACCTGTCGGCCTTGCCCGCCGGCTATAGAGCCGGCGGCGGCGAATCCGACGCCCGGATCCTCGCTGTGGCCCGCAACCTTCAGGCTGAGGGTTATGACGTCACGATCGTCTCCAAGGACCTGCCTCTGCGGATCAAGGCCAGTTCGCTTGGCCTGCACGCCGAGGAGTACCGCGCCGAACTCGCCATCACCTCCGGCTGGACGGGCATCACCGAGCTCCACGTCCCCGCCCATCAGGTCGACACGCTCTTCGACGCCGGCCACGACGCCGTGAGCGACATCGAGGGTGCAGCCGAGCTGCCCGTCCACACCGGTCTGGTCCTGCACTCCGAGCGCGGCAGCGCCCTGGGCCGGGTCAACCGCGACGGGCGGGTGCGCCTGGTCCGCAGCGACCGCGATGCATTCGGCCTGCGGGGCCGATCCGCCGAGCAGCGCATCGCGCTCGACCTGCTCCTCGACCCGGATGTCGGGATCGTCTCCCTGGGTGGCCGCGCCGGCACCGGCAAGTCCGCCCTGGCACTGTGCGCGGGCCTGGAGACCGTCCTGGAACGCCGCCAGCACCGCAAGGTCATGATCTTCCGCCCCCTGTACGCGGTCGGTGGCCAGGAACTCGGCTACCTACCGGGCGGCGAAGCCGAGAAGATGGGCCCGTGGGCACAGGCCGTCTTCGACACCCTGTCCGCGGTCACCACCCCTGACGTGATCGAGGAGGTCATCTCCCGCGGCATGCTGGAGGTCCTGCCCCTCACCCACATCCGTGGCCGCTCCCTCCACGATGCCTTCGTCATCGTCGACGAGGCGCAGTCCCTGGAGCGCAACGTCCTTCTCACTGTTCTCTCCCGAATCGGCCAGGGCTCTCGCGTCGTCCTTACCCACGACGTCGCCCAGCGTGACAACCTCCGCGTCGGCCGCTACGACGGCATCGTCGCAGTCGTCGAAAAGCTCAAGGGTCACCCGCTCTTCGCCCATGTCACACTCACCCGCTCTGAACGCTCCCCTATCGCCGCGCTCGTCACCGAGATGCTCGAGGT
>NZ_JBEXYL010000282.1:0-1618 GCF_040630895.1 Streptomyces sp. NPDC005728 | reverse complement strand
TCCGTCACCTACGGCAAACAGCTCTCGGCGAAGGTCGGCGGCAAGCACTTCGTCGTCGACACCAGCCGCAACGGCAGCGGTCCGTACGCCCAGGGCGACCCGACCGAGCGGTGGTGCAACCCGCCCGGCCGGTCCCTGGGAGAGACCCCGACGACGAGCACGGAAGACCCGTCGGTGGACGCCTACCTGTGGGTCAAGCGCCCCGGCGAGTCCGACGGCACCTGCAAGGGAGGCCCGAAGGCGGGCCGGTGGTGGCCCGCCTACGCCCTGGGACTGGCGCGGGAGACAACCCCGTAGGACGCCGTCACAGGCCGCCGAGCCCGGGTGCGTCCCTGATGACGTACTCGGGCTCCGGAGGCGGGGGCGGGGGAGCGAGCGGGTGGCTTTTCGGCAGCACGCCCGGACCGTCCAGAGCGACCCGGCCCAGCAGCGCGGGGTCGCCCCGGTCCGGGCCGGGATGGGGGTCGGGCGCCCACGTGCCCGCCCTCGCCAGCTCGACGGCACGCAGGCCCAGCGGGGAGGGCCCGGGCCGGCAGCCGAGGTCCCTCACCCACAGGAGGAACGAGCCCACCAGGAGCGGTGCGTACCCGAGGAGGATCCAGTAGGAGCCGCCGCCGAGCCGGGCGAGGACGGCGGCCGCCCCGATGAGCACCGGCGAGCACAGGATCGTCATCCCGAAGAAGTCGGTGGCGATCAGGACATCCCTCGTGCGGTCGGGATCGTTCAGCAGGCCCTCGGCGACCAGCCGATCGCGGATACGGCGGACGTACTCGTCGTCCGTTCCCACCCACGGCAGGCCGCGGCTCCGGTACCTCTCGGCATGCTTCCGTACGGCCGCGTCGGTGAACGCGGCCTCGACGTCGTCCTGCGGTCGGCAGCCCGCCGGTTCCACGGTGATCCACTCGCCCGTCCCCGAGACGGAGAGCCGGCCCGTGTCCCGCATGCGCACCGCCACGGTCACGCACAGCCCTCCGGCCCCGCCCTGCAGATAGGCGATCTCGTAGAGGTCGGCCACGGGGTCCGGCCCACGCGGCGAGACGACGGCGGCCCGCACCCGGCGTGCCGCACGCCCGCTGTACACGGCACACGCGGCCAGTACGACGGCCGCCACCCCGAGTACGACGAAATTGATCTGATCCACCGACACAACGCCCCCCGGAAGCGGTGTCTAAGGCACCTTCACCCACTGAGCCTTGCTGGGAGTTCCCTGATCGTCGTCCGCGAACAGCATGTACCACCCCGACTGCACCAGATTCCGGCTCTCCGGCACCGTCACGGTGATCTTGTCCCCGGACGTCCTGAAGTCCAGCGCGATCGACCGCTGGTCCACATCCGTCACATGCGTGGACGCACTGGGCCGGATCAACCGCACCTTCTTGATACTGGAGGCATGCGGTGAAGTGAAGGTCCCGGAGGCGCCCCGCGCGATCGTCTGCGGTCCGCCACCGAGCGTCGGCCGGGAGTCCCGGTAGAGATACGGCGGCGTGTAGATCTCGATCCGCTGCTCGAACTTCCCCGGCTTCGTGTTCGCCTTGTCTGCGTACAGCGAGTCGGAGCCGAAGAACATCACCCGCCCGTCCGGCAGCAGGACCGACCCGGAGTGGTAGTTCCGTCCCAC
>NZ_JBEXYL010000281.1:0-1623 GCF_040630895.1 Streptomyces sp. NPDC005728 | reverse complement strand
AACATCACCCGCAGCCGCCTCGGACGCCTCACCCGCCAAGGATTCCTCACCCAACCCGGACGAGGCCGCTACCAGAAACGGACTTAACGTCCACTGAGATGCCCCTCACCCCCGGCGTAAACGCCGGAGCACTGGCCAAGACCAAAGGTAGAGATCAATGCCGTGCCCGGTGGTGACCGCGTAGGTGAGGGCCTGGAGTTCGGAGGACAGGTCCTTGTCCGTCCAGGCTCACCACCGTCGGTTCAGGATGGTGGCCGGTGGCCGGGGGCGAGCCGGGAACGGATGGCCCGTAAGGCCCTGGACTGACAGGGCAGTTGGGGCCGCCGGGGACGGGGCCGGCTCTGTCTCTGGCCCGTCGTTGGGGCACGGCTCCGGCGTGGTGGCATCCAGTGGACCGGGCCGCGCCAACCACTGGTCCCAGCGGAAGGAGAATGACGCAGCCGGCCAGGGTCCGGTGCGCTCTGGTCTGCTGCTCGGCTTTCCCGCTGCGGTGCTCGCCGGTCTCCCCGAAGCCGCCGGACGCGGCGACGCCCCGGCGCCCGGCAGCGTGGGGCGGGGCGCCGTAGAACGTGTCCGTGTCGATCAGGTGTCCTCGTCGTCCGGCAGCGGTGTGCCGGCTCTGGCGCGCGGGCCGAGCCGTATCGAGAACCCGCAAGGCGCCCGCACCGCGTTGCAGCCGGCGTCAGTGCACCACCAGTGATCTGTCTGACGCTGTTCGGCCGGTGATCCGCAGAACCGGCAACGCATGTGGTCCATCCTCTCTGTTCGCCATTACGGCGCTCGCCCCGCGGGATGAGGGGCGGGCGCCGTCGTCCTGTGGGCGGTCAGGGTTTGCGGTGACTGCCTCGCCCGATCATCGGGTCCGGTCCAGGCGTGGGAAGCCCGATCCGGCCGTCGCCCTCGGTGCCGTGCGGCACGCGATGCGCGGCGGTGCGGTCGTCGGCCATGCGGTACGGCTCCCACCGGTAGCTGTCTCACTTCAAGGACATCCGAGGGGTCGGGTAGAGGTGAGCGGGGGTGTGTTCGTGGCCCAGGTGAGGGCCTTCAGGTCACCGGCCGGCCGCAGGCGTTCGGTGCGGCGGGCAGCCCATTCCTCGGCCTGGGTGCGGGACGTGTTGCGTTTGGCCACCCGCGAGCATGGGCTTCAGGCCCTCGCTGTCGCTGTCGCTGTCGCTGTCGCTGTCGTGGACGTCGGCGGCGAAGACGCCGACGACCCGGGACAGTCCGTTCGCGTCCGTCAGGAGCGGACTCACCCTCTACCAGATCCTCGACACCATCCAGGACCTGCTGAACTGCTGGACCGGCACCTGCACCACCTGCCACCGCCCCCTGCCCAGAACTTCCACCACCAGCCAGAACCCAAGAGCCAGAACAACCTGACGGAGTCCTACCAGGGGGCTTCTGAAGGCTCTTGAAACCGTCCGATGGCTGTTACTGGCGTGCCCGGAGGGGCAGTCGGCGCATCACGAGGTGGCTCGCGTTGCGCCGACGATCAGCCCAACGCCCGACCAAGAGCCATCAGAAGCCCCTAGGGCGTGTATCGGAAGTGGGTCTTGGAGCGGCTTGGTATCTGGGCATACAAGCTTGTCTCGCAAGATCGGCAGCGTTCGATGGGCAGGTACT
>NZ_JBEXYL010000280.1:0-1662 GCF_040630895.1 Streptomyces sp. NPDC005728 | reverse complement strand
CGGGTCTTCCAAGATTTTCGTAGCCGTTGATCGTTGGGCCCGCGGGAGTGTCAGCTGAGCAGGATGCGGTGGCGGAGGAGGCGGTAGCCGGCCCGGCCGTAGGTTTGGCGCTTGAGGAGTTTGATCTTGTTGTTGACGCCCTCGGTGCGCCCGTTGTGGTGAGGCAGGGTCAGTGCCGCGTCGACGGCGACCCGGTCGCGTTCGAGGCCGGTGGCGAAGGAGTGAAGGAAGGGCAGGTCGGCGTCCCGGGCTCGGGCAATCCAGCCGGTCAGGGCCTTTGCGTTGCCCGGTGAAGGGGACAGCAGGCGGGCGAACTCGCCGACCAGGGCGGAAAGCGTGCTCATCTCCGGGCAGGCCGCGGTGAGTTGGTCACGCAGGACGCGTTGCTCGTCGCGTTGGCGAGCGGGGTCGGCGAGGAGGAGGCCGGTGGCTTTGCGCGGGGACAAGGCGGCGTGGTCGGCCTCGACACGACCCTGGTTGATGTAGCGGACCAGCAGGTTCGCGCTGCCGCGGTAGCCCATCTGTCTGATCTCGTGCAGGAGGTGGGTGACGGGCACGGCCGGATCCTCTGCCCGGCGCCGGCGCAGGTACTCGCGGTAGGGGTCGACCAGGGTGGGCCGGTAGGCCGGGGCCCGGACCATCTGCTCGGGTTCGGGGTGGCGGGCATAGCGCTTGACCGTGTTCAGCGCGAGGTTCAGCCGGCGGGCGCAGTCGAGCAGACCCACCCCGGCGTCCAGGAGCTGGTGCACCTGGCGCCAGCGTTCGCGGGTGGTCGTGGCCCGTCTTCCCTCGGACACCGGCGGGCCGATTGTGGCCCAGCAGGCGCTGTGCGCGGCGACTTCCTTCCAGGCTGTCTCGGCCAGGCCGTGCCACAGGTGCCAGCGGTCCATGCATTGCGTGATGGTGGGGTCGGCGTCGGTGACGGCCTGGGCGAAGTCCGAGGCCCCGTCCCGGGACACGATCTCCACTCCGCGATGCTCGCGCAGCCACGCGGTGACCGATTCCATCTTCCGGTCGGGCAGAACGTCGATCCGCTGCCCGCTCGCGGCATCGATCAGGATGGTCGCGTACCGCTTTCCCCTGCGTAGGGCAAACTCGTCGACCCCCAGCACCCGGGGCACCGGCCGCTCGGGGAGCGGGATGCGCAACAGACAGGCCAGCAGGGTGGCCCAGCTGAGCACCTGGTGCAGGTGCTGCAGCAGGCGGGCGCCGGCCGTGCCCGCCAGGGCGCGGGCCACCGCCTCCACCACCGTCTGCAGAGCCGGGGTCCGGCGCTGGTAGCGCACCGTCAGCCCCTCGACCTGCTCAGCGAACGTCTGCTTCGCACAGTCCGAGTTCTCGCAGTACATCCGTCGCACGGACAGGTCGACCATCACCGGGCGGCCACCAACGGCCTCGTCCGCGACATGCCGCACATACCGGCTGTGCTCCCAGTCCGACGCCCGCCCGCACCCCGGACAGGAAGCCGGGACACCAGCGGGCGTCCGTGCCGTGATCCGTACCAGATTCTCGCCGGCCTCAACTGTCTCGACCTGCACCGCGGCCAGCTGCGGCAGCAGGTCCTCCAGCTCGATGGCACACGCGGTCAGCGTGCCACCATCAACACCCTTACGCCACAGCCCAGTTCACACGATCAACGGCTACGAAAATCTTGGAAGACCC
>NZ_JBEXYL010000279.1:0-1722 GCF_040630895.1 Streptomyces sp. NPDC005728 | reverse complement strand
CCCAGGACGTCTTGCTGTAGCCGGTCCGGTCGGCCAGCGCCGCGATGCTCAGGCCGCTGCGGTCCACGAGCCGCCGCAACTGGCTCGTGAACTCCCTGATCTGCGGATCCAGCTCATCCGGCAAGGCTTTCCATCGAGGCATTGCTTCCCCCTCATTCATTCCCCCCAGTTGGTGCTATTGGTTTCCCGAGCCGTCCCCCGCACGTGTCCCTCGCCCCGGTCCCCTTCGGCGCGGCCCCTCTGGCTACCCACAGGGCGGAGCCCGCTCCCTCGCGCAGATCGCCCGGCACACGGCCGAGGCCGATAAGGCCGCACCGGACTCGGCTTTCAGTGCGCCACCCCAACGCCTCCACGCTCGGGTGGCTGCTGGCCCGCATCGACGCTGACGCCCGGGATGACGCCGTCGGCGGCTGGCTCATCCGCCACGCGACCGACCCCGTCGAAGACAGCGATGTGTTGGTCGGACTGGCCGTGGATGGCAAGAGTGTACGCGGCTCACGCACCGAGACGGCACGGTCCACCTGCTGGCTGCCGCCCGGCACCAGTCGCAGACCGTCATCGCCCAGCGTCAGGTAGCGGCCAAGAGCAATGAAATCCCGGCGCTCGCCCCGCTGTTGGCTCGCGTCGGCCTGCACGGCGTGGTCGTTACTCAACTACGTGCGCTAGAGCCTGGACCGCCTGCCCACCCGCCGGGGAAACCCGCCTACCACCGCGACGGCCACCTGATCGGCAGCCTTCCGATGGATGCGAACGTTCATCAACTGGAGATTGAAGGTTCAGGCGATCAAGCTTTCGCCATATCCCGCAGGCTCCTCGGCGCATCGTCCCTGGCAGCTTGTCGGCGACGGCTGAAGAGTGGTTCCGGATCACTTTCCGTACCAGAGCCACGAAGGGTCACCACCCCGATCATGAACGGTGGATTCACGCGTCGCCGACACGCCATGTCTGAGAGTGCTCCCCGCACCCGCGGGGGTGGTTCCGACAAGATCCTGGTCCCGCTCCGTACCAAGCTGTGCTCCCCGCGCCTGCGGGGATGGTCCCTACAGCTGCTGGAGCTGCGCGAGGCCGTGGAGACGGGACTGGTCTCGCGGCTGGCCGGGGGCGGCTGCCGGAGGGCGACCTTGTTGAACTGGACGGGCTCGTGACCCGTATGGAACGGGAGGCCGCGGAGGGCCGCGGCCTCGCCAAGACCGACCGCGCGTTTCACGCCACCCTCTACCGGTGGAATGAACGGGTTTTGCGGATAAACACCGCGTTCGCGTCTTGCGATCCTGCCGGTAGAGCCCTGGTGGTTCATGACACCGCAGAATCGCGGCAGTTGGGAGAAGAAGCCGGTTGCTGACCGACAGGGAGGGGCCCCAACCGGTGCCGAGGGGGCATCGCGCAACCGGAAAGTTGCGATCCCGTGTCTATAGGGTGTGAAAGACGTGGTGAATGCGACCCACCACTGACCTGCCCGGGACGGCCGAGGGGACCCCGACCGGGCGCAAGGACCTACGGACACGCAGTGACCTGCGTGCGGGGGGATGACTCATGACGTCGACGCCGACGGGCGCCGGACACAACAACTATACGTCACAGCATGCACACGATCGATCACAAAGTACAGAACCGGGGGGGCCTTCGCACCGGACCGGCACCACGGGGGCTTTCCGCAGGATCAAGAAGAGCCTGCCGAGATACGACTATGAGCACTACAGCCGACTCGCCGGTCCCCTCACC
>NZ_JBEXYL010000278.1:0-1740 GCF_040630895.1 Streptomyces sp. NPDC005728 | reverse complement strand
CTCGTGGCCACGGCCCGGTGCCCCTTGAGACTCTTAATGGGTTTCGTCAAGCAGCCTGAACCTCTGCGGATGCCTTCTCGCGCGGGTTGTACTCCCTCTCGTAGAGCCGGCCGTCCCGGAGCATGGCCCACAGGATGGAGACTCGCTGGCGGGCGACAGCGATAACGGCCTTCTTGTGGCGGCCTTTGTCGTGTGTGTAGCCCTTGTACTTGCGCAGGTACATCTCCTTCTCCCACGTCCCCGCGGTCAAGCACGCGACCTGGGTCGACAGGAAGAATGCCCGCTGGAGGGGGCGGCTGTACTGGGTCGGGCGCAGACGGTTTCCCGTGTTTGATCCGGAGTCACGAGAGACGGGAGCCATTCCTGACGCGACAGCGAGTCGCCCAGCGGTCGGGAACCGAGAGATGTCGCCGATCGCCGCGAGAAGTTCGGCCGCAAGGAGTTCACCGAAGCCGGGCATGGACAGGACGATGGGCGCCTGGGGGTGCTGGGAGAGGAGTTCCTTGATCTTCTTCTCCAGCTCCTTCAGCCGGTTGTTCATCTCCGTAATCTTTTGAGCGAGTTCGGACACCAACTCGGCTGCCGGGTCTTCTTCACTGGCTGCTGATTCCTGGGCTTTAGCGGCTGTTACGGCCCTTTCTGCGATGGCTGCCGCCTTTCTTACTCCACGCTTGGCGAGCCAGGCAGTCAGCCTGCTCTCGCCCATGCGTCGGATGGCAGTTGGTGTCTGGTATCCGGACAGGAGGACCAGCGGCCCTGCGGCTTGGGCGTAGTCGAAGGACCGCTCCAGTTCCGGGAAGATGCTGGTGAGCAGGGCCCTCATGCGGTTGATGGTCCTGGTGCGTTCTGTTGAGAGGCCGTTGCGGTGGGCCAGGATGAGCGTGAGTTCCTTGGTGACCCTTGGGGGCGCTGGCACAGGGACGGTCTGCCGTCGAAGGCAGCGGGAGAACTCGGCAATGATGTAGGAGTCCTTCAAGTCGGTCTTGCCCTGCCCACTGAAGCTCTTCTTGAAGGCCGCGAACTTCGAGCCGGCGACGTACCGCGGGTTCTGACCGTGGTTGGCCAAGATTCCCAGAAGCAGAGATGCCGGGCCGTCAATGAGGTCAAGAGCCCAGGTCACGTGGTCCGACATGCTCATGACCTCGCCGAATGCGGCCAGGATGTCCGACTCGGAGTTGACCACCTTGCGGTTCCGCAGCGACTCGCCGTCGCTGTCGACCACTGTGAACCAGTGATGTCCTTTTCCTACGTCGATCCCAGCCCATACCTGCGGTGGCCGCTGCGTCATCTCGTCTCTCCAGCTCGATCACGGACAAAAAGCGCCAGGCCACCCCTGGAGCAAGTCCGTACGAGCGATCGAATCGCAGCTCTTAATCAGTTAGTGAGGGTGGCCTGAAGGCTGGCCGACGCAGTCTCAAGGAGCCCCTTCGATGGGCAGGCGATTGAAAGTCGCATCCAGCCTTCCAGGCTGTAGATGTAACGATCATCAGACAGCAGGGACACCCGCCAGCAAGTCCGTACAAGCGATCGAGTTGCCACTCTTAATCAGCAGTCTGGGGTGCCCCAGAAGGCCGGTCGACGGAGTCCTAGAGCCCCTTGGTGGGCAGGCTGATGAGAGTCACATCCGGCCTTCTGGCTGGACGCGGAGTTTACAGCCCGACCGGGTGCCCACCTGCACGCCCGTACTGTAGCGATCATGATCGCAGCTCTTAATTAGCAGCGAGAGCGAGCAGCGGCACC
>NZ_JBEXYL010000277.1:0-1741 GCF_040630895.1 Streptomyces sp. NPDC005728 | reverse complement strand
AGCGTTGTCCGGAATTATTGGGCGTAAAGAGCTCGTAGGCGGCTTGTCACGTCGGGTGTGAAAGCCCGGGGCTTAACCCCGGGTCTGCATTCGATACGGGCTAGCTAGAGTGTGGTAGGGGAGATCGGAATTCCTGGTGTAGCGGTGAAATGCGCAGATATCAGGAGGAACACCGGTGGCGAAGGCGGATCTCTGGGCCATTACTGACGCTGAGGAGCGAAAGCGTGGGGAGCGAACAGGATTAGATACCCTGGTAGTCCACGCCGTAAACGGTGGGAACTAGGTGTTGGCGACATTCCACGTCGTCGGTGCCGCAGCTAACGCATTAAGTTCCCCGCCTGGGGAGTACGGCCGCAAGGCTAAAACTCAAAGGAATTGACGGGGGCCCGCACAAGCAGCGGAGCATGTGGCTTAATTCGACGCAACGCGAAGAACCTTACCAAGGCTTGACATACACCGGAAAGCATTAGAGATAGTGCCCCCCTTGTGGTCGGTGTACAGGTGGTGCATGGCTGTCGTCAGCTCGTGTCGTGAGATGTTGGGTTAAGTCCCGCAACGAGCGCAACCCTTGTTCTGTGTTGCCAGCATGCCCTTCGGGGTGATGGGGACTCACAGGAGACCGCCGGGGTCAACTCGGAGGAAGGTGGGGACGACGTCAAGTCATCATGCCCCTTATGTCTTGGGCTGCACACGTGCTACAATGGCCGGTACAATGAGCTGCGATACCGTGAGGTGGAGCGAATCTCAAAAAGCCGGTCTCAGTTCGGATTGGGGTCTGCAACTCGACCCCATGAAGTCGGAGTTGCTAGTAATCGCAGATCAGCATTGCTGCGGTGAATACGTTCCCGGGCCTTGTACACACCGCCCGTCACGTCACGAAAGTTGGTAACACCCGAAGCCGGTGGCCCAACCCCTTGTGGGAGGGAGCTGTCGAAGGTGGGACTAGCGATTGGGACGAAGTCGTAACAAGGTAGCCGTACCGGAAGGTGCGGCTGGATCACCTCCTTTCTAAGGAGCACTTCTCACCAACTCCGGTTGGTCAGAGGCCAGTACATCAGCGAATGTCTGATGCTGGTTGCTCATGGGTGGAACGTTGATTATTCGGTCAGGACCTCGGGTCGGAGGCTGCTAGTACTGCTCGTAAGAGCGTGGAACGCATGATCTCCGGACAGGGTCTGGCCGGGCACGCTGTTGGGTGTCTGAGGGAATGACTTCCTTCAGTTGCCGGCCCCGGTGAAGCATCGTGTAAGCGGTGTGTGACGGGTGGCTGGTCGTTGTTTGAGAACTGCACAGTGAACGCGAGCATCTGTGGCCAAGTTTTTAAGGGCGCACGGTGGATGCCTTGGCACCAGGAACCGATGAAGGACGTGGGAGGCCACGATAGTCCCCGGGGAGTCGTCAACCAGGCTTTGATCCGGGGGTTTCCGAATGGGGAAACCCGGCAGTCGTCATGGGCTGTCACCCGCTGCTGAACACATAGGCAGTGTGGAGGGAACGAGGGGAAGTGAAACATCTCAGTACCCTCAGGAAGAGAAAACAACCGTGATTCCGGGAGTAGTGGCGAGCGAAACCGGATGAGGCCAAACCGTATACGTGTGAGACCCGGCAGGGGTTGCGTATGCGGGGTTGTGGGATCTCTCTTCTGTCGTCTGCCGGCGACAGGACGAGTCAGAAACCGTTGATGTAGGCGAAGGACATGCGAAAGGTCCGGCGTAGAGGGTAAGACCCCCGTAGTCGAAAC
>NZ_JBEXYL010000276.1:0-1778 GCF_040630895.1 Streptomyces sp. NPDC005728 | reverse complement strand
ACTTCGGAGAGATGCCCGAAATTGACCCATTAGGCGGTCTTTAGGGCAGCTCGGGGCAGGGTGACTCTACGATCCGCGATAGGACGTGACATGGGTCCTATGGGCGGCATCACGCCCCCAGCCCTCGTCCGGCCCCTCTCCGGGCCGGCCCAAGGGTCCCGGACGCGTCAGCCCGGCGGCGCTCACCACAAGCAGGGGTTCGGAGGTGTTCAGCGCCGCCATGGGGCCGGATGCACAGCGATGCGGATGATCAGGCAGTCGTCACCGACCCGGGCCGTTCGAGCTGTCGTTTGCCTGCCGCCACCCCGGTCACCCGCCTGAGCGCGGCGGCTGCGTCGTCGAAGGAGCCGCAGACCGCCTCACATGCGGCCAGGCGCCGCAGCCCGCAGACGCCCCCCTCGGCTGGCGGAGGGCCGTCCGGCCACACCCCGACGCCGGGCGCGTTTTTCACTGGCGCATGCGTCCACCTGTGGCCGCGGTGGCGCTCATGGCCGGGGGACGGGCAGGCTCCGACGAGGAGATCCTGGAGTTCATGGGCGGTCCGAGCAGCGGTGCGCCATGTCCACCGAGCCCGCGACAAGGCAGCGGAAGCCAGGCGGACGGCGGCGGTAGAGCCGACGGGCGGCAGCCGGGGCAAGTCCCGGCTGCCGCCCGTCACTTGTGCTGTCTCACTTCACGTTGACCGCGGTCCAGGCTGCTTCGACCGCCTTGTACTCGGTGCTGGAGGCGCCGTACAGCGCGGAGGCCGCGCTCAGGGTCGCCGTACGGGCCGCCTTGTAGTCGGTCGTCGACGTCATGTACGTCGTCAGCGCCTTGTACCAGATCTGGAGCGCCTTGTCCCTGCCGATGCCGGTGACCGTGGAGCCGTCCTGCGTCGGCGAGTCGTAGTTCACGCCGTTGATCGTCTTCGCGCCACTGCCCTCGGACAGCAGGTAGAAGAAGTGGTTCGCGACGCCGGACGAGTAGTGGACGTCCAGGTCGCCCACGCCGGAGGACCAGTAGTCGGCGGATCCGCCGTCCTTGCTGGGCTTGTCCATGTAGCGCAGCGGGGTTCCGTCGCCGTTGATGTCGATCTTCTCGCCGATGAGGTAGTCGCCGACGTCCGAGCTGTTGTTGGCGTAGAACTCCACGCCGGTGCCCATGATGTCGGAGGTGGCCTCGTTCAGGCCGCCGGACTCGCCCGAGTACTCCAGGCCCGCGGTGTTCGAGGTGACGCCGTGGCTCATCTCGTGGCCGGCCACGTCGAGCGAGGTCAGCGGGTCGGCGTTGCCGGAGCCGTCGCCGTACGTCATGCAGAAGCAGCTGTCGCCCCAGAACGCGTTCACGTACGCGTTGCCGTAGTGGACGCGGGAGTAGGCGCCGACGCCGTCGTTCTTGATGCCGCTGCGGCCGAAGGCGGACTTGTAGAAGTCCCAGGTCTCCTGGGCGCCGTAGGCGGCGTCAGCGCCGGCGGTCGCCGCGTTCGACACGGTTCCGTCGCCCCAGGTGTCGCTCGACTGCGAGAACAGGGTGCCGGTGCCGGAGCTGCCGTGGTTCAGGTTGTACGTCTTGTGGTTGCCGCGCGATCCGTCGGTGAGGGTGTACGACGAGCCGGACTGGGTTGTCGTCAGGTTCACCTCGCCGCTGTAGTGGGTCTTGCCGACGCCGGTTTCGATGCCCTGGTACTCGAAGAGCTTCTTGCCCGTGGCCGCGTCGGTGATGACGTGCAGCTGGTTCGGGGTGCCGTCGTCCTGGAGACCGCCGACGATCGTCTCGTAGGCGAGGACGGGCTTGCCGGA
>NZ_JBEXYL010000275.1:0-1826 GCF_040630895.1 Streptomyces sp. NPDC005728 | reverse complement strand
TACAAGGGCGGCTTCGCCGGGAAGGCCATGTTCACCTACCGCTACAGCTACACGCCCGCAGTGTGGGAACGGCACCTTCTCCGGGCCGGCTTCACGGCCGCTGAATCAATGGTGGTGGATGCCCCGAAAGCCGGTCACATCGGCACCCTCATCGTCCAGGCCCGCACCTGACCGGCCCCACTGCGCCCCATCCGCCCGAGGCCGTGAGTACCGTCCCCGGCATTCGCGCACGGTGCCCGTGTGACCTGGGGGATATGCGATGGGGGTTCGACTGTCGGGCGGGACGGCACCGGACCCGCCGGTGTCGAGAACCAGATCCGTGCCCTGCGCGCGGGGGCCGGGCTGCTGACGTCGTCCCGCTTCCTGCATGACGTCCCTGTCCTCGCGGCATCGCTGGCCGACCTGCTCCACCACGGCCCCTCCGCACCCGTGTGGCACCCCGTCCACAACCCCGACCAGCGAGTCCCCTGGACCGGCTCCGGGCACCGGCGGCCGCCGCAGAGAGGCGTCGGCCCGTACGCTGACCAGCCATGGTCGGGGCAGAGGAGCGGCAAGGCCAGACCCCTGGTCGGCCTCATGGTCGGGGCGTGGTCGCCGCGTCGCAGCAGCGGTCCACAGCGGGCAGGTGGGCCAGGCCGGTGTCGGCGATACGCAGTCGACGGCGCTCGCGGCTGTTCGAGATCTACAGGTCGAACTCGAGGTGCTCGATGTCGGTGAAGCGGACCTCTTCCAGGCTGCCGGCGCGGCGGCCGCTGTCCTGGAAGTACACGTCCTTGAGCGCTTCGGCGGCGATCTGCTGGAGCTGCTGGTCGGCGGCGCCCTGCTGCTGAGCGTCGAAGAGGCGGGCGGCGTACTGGGGTGGCAGGGCGACGGTCAGGTGGCGCAGGCGGGCGTCGTCGGTGGTGCCGATCGGGGCGGTGTAGCCGATTCGGGCGCGGGTGTCGATGACGATGCCGTCGGTGGTCGCCGCTCTCTGGCGGGCCTTGGCGCGGATCTGCGGCTGCCACCGCTTCTTCACCTCGTTCTCCAGGCGGGCGGCGAGGTCCGGACGGGGCTTTTTGATCTGGTCTTTGACGTACCGTTCGACGGTGCGCTGGGAGATTCGCAGCATCTGGGCGACGGCCTTGGTGCCCTTGAGCTGTTTGACCAGGTAGCGCATCTGTGCGGGCGCGCTCTTGGGTGCCGGGCGGGTGAACGCCTTCTGCACCGCGGCGTCCAGGCCGTCCCCGAACAGGCTCATCGCCCTCTCCTACTCTCCGTGGTCGATGTCGGTGACGATGCCGTCCTTGATGTAGCGGGCGAGGTTGAGCTCCGGGGCGTTGAACCGCTCGCGGACCTCTTCGCCCCACAGGACGGTCTGGGTGCCTTCGTGCTTGACCAGGCCCGGGTTGATGCCGAGCTTGAAGCCGCCGGGCAGTGGCCTGCCGTCCCGGTAGGGCAGGAAGTCCAGCGGCGAGGTGCCGCCTGCCGCGTACACGACGCAGTCGGACAGGATCGCGACCGGGTACTGCCCGGTGAACGCCGCGTGCTTGACGATCTTCCGGTGCAGGTTGATCCGCGTGCGGGAGATGACCGCCGCGCGGATGTCCGGCCGCCAGGTCGGGCGGGACAGCGCCCGCCACGGCTCGCCCGGCCGCCAGCCCTCACCCCGGGGACGCTCACGCAGCTTGCCCAGCCCGCCCTTGACCGTCGCCTTGATCGCCGAGACGGCGATCGCCAGCTCCGGGTCGCGTTCCTTGTAGCCGTCCATCGCCGCCAGGTACCTGCCCGCGACGAGGTCACTCAACGTGTGCGGAGACTGGTACGACGTCGTCGACCTGCCACCC
>NZ_JBEXYL010000274.1:0-1830 GCF_040630895.1 Streptomyces sp. NPDC005728 | reverse complement strand
GACCAGGTACGACAAGCTCGCCGTCCGCTACGAGTCGACCGTCCAGCTCACCCTCATACGGCAGGCGCTGTGACCACATCTCAAACACGTCCTAGCGCCCGCGTTTGACGAGTACCTGCAGAACCCGGTCGAACGGGCGGAGGTGTTGCGCTATGTGCAGGGCCTGAAGGACTGGATGGCGGGCAACCTTGAATGGGCGCTACGCCCTGGTGGCCGCTACCTGCCGGAGCGGTCCGGCGACGACCTGGCGGAAGGTCCGTTGCTGCCTGGTCCGACCGGCCGTGGCACCTCGGCGGCACGGCTCGGGCTCACCCGCCACCAGGTGGGCCGCCGGTCGCGCAGCTACCAAAACCTTCCCCGGCAGCCGCGCGAACAGATCGACCTGCCCGACTTCTACATGCCGTTCCAGCTCCGTATGAACCCTCTCCTGCAGGTGGCCCGCGAGCACGGTAACGCCTGGATCCGGGGCACGGGCATCACCACCGCGCCCGGCCTGGGCATCTGGAACGACGCGAGTGTCGAGGCGGCGGACTACCCGATGCTCGGCGCGGCGGCGCACCCCGACGCGGAGATCGCCGAACTGGACCTGCTCAACGACTGGTACACCTGGGGGTTCATCCAGGACGACTACCTTCTGGAGGTGTTTAAGCGTCGCCGCGACCTGGCGGGGGCGAAGGTCTATCTGGAGCGGCTGGCTCGGTTCGTCCCCCTCGACACGCTCGCCATGCCGGTGCCGTCCAACCCCTCGGAGCAGGGGCTGGCGGACCTGTGGCTGCGCACCGCACCGGCCGTCTCGGGCGAACTTCGTCGCAAGCTCGCCGACAACACGGTGGCCCATCTCCGGTCCGGCCTGTGGGAGATCTTCAATCTCGTGCACAACCGGGTACCGGAGCTGATCGACCATATGGAGATGCGGCGGCTGACCGTCGGGGCCGGCATCTGCGCGGACCTGATCGGCTACGGATCGGGGGAGGCCTTGCCGGACGCGGTCATGCGGAGCAGGCCGATGCGCCGGCTGACCGCGGTGGTCGGAGACTGGGTGGGCTGGTTCAACGACGTGGTGTCGTACCAGATGGAGATCGAGTTCGAGGAGGACCTCAGCAACGGCGTGCTGGCGCTGCGCCGGTTCACCGGCAGTGACCTGCCGGAGGCCGTCGACGGGGTGAACCGGCTGCTCACCGCCCGCCTGCGGGAGTACGAGCACCTCCGGGATATCGAGCTTCCGGAGCTGTACGACGAGTTGAAGCTGGGCGAGGAGGAACAGGCGAGCCTGGCCGACTACCTCCGGCAGCTGGAGGAGTGGATGGCTGGGTTCCTCCATTGGCACCTCAGCACGGGCCGCTACACCGACTTCCGTACCCGGACGACTCCGATCGCCACGATGCTACGCGGCCCGGTCGGACTGGGGACGTCGGCGGCGAGGCTCCGGCTGCGCACGTAGCGAGCAGACCGGATCGGCGCCCGCAGGGTTGTGCGAGCACACGGAGCACGGCGGCAGGACCGCCTTCGTGGACCTGCACAGCGTCGCTGACGAGCACGCCGACCACCCCGGTACCATCGGCACCGAGGTCCTGATCAGGGATTCCAGGACCGGACCACCCCGGATCGCTGTCCAGGCTGAGGGGTGGTCCGGCCTCTTGTTGGCGCCGGCCGCGCGTAGCACGGGCGACGAGTGGCCGGAGCCGAGGAAGCCGCGTTGTCCCCCTCGGTGGAGCGGGGGCCACGCGGCGGGCTTAGAGGGCGTTTGAAGTAGGCAGATTGCCCTTGATGCCCTAGTAAGTCCCTCGCCAGGTAGGGGTGGTCTCGTCCGTTATGCGCCTGGCGAGGTTG
>NZ_JBEXYL010000273.1:0-1830 GCF_040630895.1 Streptomyces sp. NPDC005728 | reverse complement strand
ACTGAGGCGTCCCCCAAGGCCGGGAAGTTAGCGTTTTCGCAGGTCGCGCAAGGGGGAGTGAGGGGTTTCCGGCGTAGAGCAACGGAGCTCGTTGGTTCAGGTAGCCGACCAAGACTTCCTGTTCCCGAGGAGCTCCGTTGCCCTTGCATTCTGTCGTTCCGGCCGCCGTGATGGCTATCACCCGCACGGTCACTGTGGCTGCGGGCCGGTTCGCGCCCGGGCACCTGGGCGAGTTGACCGCCGCCGTGCCCTTCGAGCTCGTCGACGCGGTGGTGGAGGAGACCCGGACGGTCCAGCGTCGTCTGCGTGACCTCCCGTCACGGGTGGGGGTCTACTTCCTGCTCGCGATGTGTCTGTTCCCCGAGGTCGGCTACCGGCTGGTCTGGGACAAGCTGACCGCCGGCCTCGCGGGAGCACCCGTGGTCCGCCCGAGCGCGAAGGCGTTGCGTGACCTGCGCCGCAGGCTCGGCAGCGCGCCGGTAAAGGCGTTGTTCGATGTCCTGGCCGGTCCGTTGGCCCAGCCGGGGACACCTGGGGTGCGGTTCGGGCCGTACCGGACGGTGTCGTTCGACGGCTGCAGTTCGCAGCGGGTGGCCGATTCTGAGCGTAACCGCTCCTGGCTGGGCCGACGTACCAGCCAGGGCTACCCGACACTGGAGTTGATGACGCTGGTGGAAACCGGCACCCGGGCTCTGCTGGGCGCGGTCTTCGGTCCTACCGCCGAGGGCGAGACGAGCTACGCCAGGCGCCTGCTGCATCTGCTGCGGCCGGACATGCTCGTCCTGTGGGACAAGGGGTTCGACGGCAACGCGTTCCTCGCCGCGGTCACCGCCACGCGGGCCCAGGTCCTGGGCCGGCTGCGCAGCAACCGTCGCACTCCGGTCCTGTGCCGCCTCGCCGACGGCTCGTACCTGTCGGTGCTCGGCGACGTGAAGGTACGGGTCATCGACGCGCAGATCACGGTGACCTGCGCGGACGGCACCCTCTTCACCGGGGACTACCGACTGGTCACGACCCTGACCGATGCCCGCCGCTACCCCGCGACCACCCTGACGCGCCTCTACCATCAGCGGTGGGAGCACGAATCCGCCTACTACGCGCTGCGTCACACGCTCATGGACGGCCGTCGGCTGCGCTCGGGCGACCCGGCCGGCGTCGAGCAGGAGATGTGGGCACTGCTGACGCTCTATCAAGTACTGCGGACCGTGATGGTCGACGCCGCTGAATCCGTCCCGGGCACCGATCCGGACCGCTGCGGATTCACTGTCGCCCTCCAGGCCGCCCGCGACCAGGTCGTCACGGCCTGCAACGTGATTACCACCACCCCCGGGCCGGCCGGGATGATCAGGCACCGGGTCCTGGCCTCCCTGCTTCCGCCCCGACGACCACGGGTCAGCACCCGCAAGGTCAAGTCACCGGTCTCCCGCTACAACGAACACTTCGACGACGGCAGGCCCGAGACCAGCCGTCCCGTCACCCGTCTCGACATCACCGTCCTGGTCCCCACCGTCGAACAGCGCCTTCTGCCGACTGCCTCACGAGATGACCGGCCCACCCACCGCTCGTCGCGAAGCCGCCGGGAGCAAACCCTCGAACTCCTCCGCGCCGATCCCGGACGCACCTGGTCGGCCCACGAACTCGCCCAACAGCTCGGCGACATCACGCTATACACCATGTACCGGCAACTGAACAGATGGACCATCAGCGGCCACATCCACAAGATCGACCGAGGCCGCTACACTGCGCGAAAACCAGTGCCATCACTTGCGTGACCTGCGAAAACGCTAACTTCCCGGCCTTGAGGCGTCCCCCGGAGTGTGGACACGGGGG
>NZ_JBEXYL010000272.1:0-1953 GCF_040630895.1 Streptomyces sp. NPDC005728 | reverse complement strand
GGGGCCGCCGTCGGAGACGTAGCCGGCCTGGCCGTTGCCGGCGACGGTGGTGATGATCCCGTTGGGCGTCACCTTGCGCACGCGGTCGTTGAGGTAGTCGGCGATATAGAGGTTCCCCGCCGCGTCCACGGCCACGTCCGTGGGGCGGTTGAGTTGGGTGGCGGTCGCCGGGCCGCCGTCCCCGGCGAAACCGCACTCACCGTTGCCGGCGACGGTGGTGATGATCCCGTTGGGCGTCACCTTGCGCACGCGGTCGTTGGAGAAGTCGGCGACGTAGACGTTCCCCTCCCCGTCCATTGCCAGGCCCCGGGGGAGGCTGAGCTTGGTGGCGGTCGCCGGGCCGCCGTCCCCGGCGAAACCGCACTCACCGTTGCCTGCCACTGCGACGATCGTGCCGTCCGGGAAGGCCGCCGTGGCGAGGGATCTGGTTGTCATCGCTGTTCCTCCTGTTGTAGTGCGAGGCGCGGCTGTATTCCAGTCCGGGCGCGCCCCGGGCTCTTATAGCCGCGCCCGGCTGTGCTCGGCGCGGAATGCGAACGGGACATCACTGAGCGGGAGGCGACCGCCGTGGCGCTCGATGCGGCGGCCTCTCCAGGAGTCAGGGGGACGCCACCCGTGTGGCGTTCGCGGGCATGCCTGGCCGCGGTGGCGGCTCGGGAGGCCTTCGCGATATGCACCGCTGAGGCTCGGGCCCTCTCTGTCCAGGAAGAGGGCCTGGCCTCTTCGAGTGGGTTTCGCCCCGCGCCAAGCATGGTCTTCGCGGGGTTATGCCTCGATGGTGACGGTGGCGTTTCCGCTGGCGAAGGGCGGGTTGCCGATGCGGACGCCGACGCGTACGGCGCCGGTCGCGGCGTCGGCTTGGACTTCCATCTCGGGATAGACGACAGCCCATTTGCCGGGGTCCAGGTCGAGGGCGGCGCCCCGCATCGTCAGGGTTCGGTTGCCGTCGGAGCGCTGGCCGGCCAGTTCGGTCTCGTACGTCGACCCTTCGCGGGACATCATCACCCGGTTCTCGGTGAACCACAGGCCCTCGGGGGCGGTGAAGACGATGTCCTGGGGGCCGATCCGGGTGCGCCCGGCGTTGGTCAGGGTGAGCACGACCGGGTAGACCCATTGCTGGCCGGGCTTCACTCGCGCCTTCTCGAGCTGGGTCTGGACGATACGGACGCTGTGCCCGGCAGCGGCGCCGGTGACCTTGGCCAGGATCTGCACGGGGGAGCGCCGGCCGATGCTGGCCGAGCCGTCGCTTGCGAGGCTGGCGGCGGCATCGGGCTGGGCGCGCAGGCCGATGCTGTAGATGAGGGTGCCCGCGTCGGTGGTGGTGGTGTTCAGGTGCGGGTTGTCGCGGATGACCAGGGTTCGGCCCAAGTCGTAGATCTCGTGTTCCAGGTCGCCGGTGATGGCGCCCTGGATGGTGTCGGGGTAGGTGTAGGTGGGCCGGCCGGTGAAGGTGAAGCCGGTGGGGGCGGTGAAGCGCTGGGTGATGATGCCGGGGTTGACCGGCTGGCCGACAGGTGAGACGTACCGCAGCAGGAGGCGTGCCACCTGGCCGGGGGCGACCTCCGGGATGTGCTCCTGGTAGACGGTCAGGGCTCGCTCGTCAGCGGTCGGTTCGGGGACGACGACGGTGACGGGCAGGGTGAAAGTGTTGTCCTTGAGGTTGAGGTCGCCGCCGTACTGGATCTCCAGGGTGGACTCGTACGTGCCCGGCTTGGCGGTGTCCGCGGCGCGGACGCGGAAGACACCGTCCAGTGAGCCTTTGTTGGGGGCCAGGTCGGTGCCGGGGAAGGTGCGGGTCAGGCGCCGCCCGTTGTTCTCCTGGGTGCTTTCCAGGCCGTCGGCCAGAGTGAGCACGACGGTGATGTGCTCTCCGCTGGCGATGGCGGGGCCGCGGTTGTGGACACGGGCGCCCAGGTCGAACTCCTGGCGACGGGGGACCATGACCGGGAGGAC
>NZ_JBEXYL010000271.1:0-2003 GCF_040630895.1 Streptomyces sp. NPDC005728 | reverse complement strand
CGCTTCCCCCCCCCCTCCCGCTTACCTGGTTTGCGGGGTCGGGTGCCCCGCGGCTCGCGGCGGCGCCATGCAGCGCCGCCTCGACCCGGCGGTTGCTGGTCATGGTCGCCGTGACGGCGGTCATGGTGAGGAGGAGGCCGGCGGCGGCGTAGAGCGGGGTGCGTATGTCGTAGGTGGTGGCCAGCCAGCCGCCGAGGAAGGCGCCGAACGGGGCGGCGCACATGGCGAGCATGCGGGAGGTGGAGGCGACCCGGCCCATCAGGCGGGCTGGGACGATCGCCTGCCGGAGGGAGGGCCCGAGCACCATCGTGGCGCCCATGCCCGCACCGCAGACGGCGAGCGCGAGGCCGGCGACGTACGGATTCGGGGCGGCGGCGAGTCCCAGGATGGCGAGTCCCTCGACCGCGGCCGTGCAGGTCAGCGCGGTGCCGGTGCCGAGTCGTCGGCCGAGGAAGGAGGCGATGCCCGCGCCGAGCAGGCCGCCGGTGGCCTCCGCCGTGAGGAGCAGGCCGAAGCCGAAGGTGTCGATGCCGAGACGGTCGTGCGCGAAGAGGGCGAGTACGGTCTCCACGGCGAGGAAGGCGACGTTCCCGACCGCCGGACGGAGCGCGAGCCCGAGCAGCAACCGATCCCGGAAGACGTAGGCGGCCCCGGCCCGCGCCTGCCGAAGCAGCGACTCGTGCGCGCTTCCGGTAGGCCGGGGCGTGGCGGGCAGTGACCGTACGAGCAGTGCGGAGAGCGTGAACGACACCGCGTCGGCGAGCAGCGGAACCGCCCGCCCGAGCGCGAGCAGCGCACTGCCCGCGGGCGGCCCCGCGAAGCCGGACGCGGCGGTCTGGGTGCCGCGCAGGCGGGAGTTGGCGCGCTCCAGGAGCGCGGGGTCACGGCCGAGCAGATCCGGCAGATAGGCCGTGGCGGTCGTGTCGAAGAAGAGTCCGCCGAGGCCGAGCAGGAAGGCGACGGCCGCGAGCAGCGGAATGCTCAGCACGTCGAGTGCGGTCGCTGCCGCCGGTATCGCGAGCAGCACCGCACGCGCCGCGTCCGCGACCCACATCGTGCGCCGGCGGTCCCAGCGGTCCACCAGCGCACCGCCGAGCACCCCGAACAGCAGCCACGGCAGCGTCCCGGCGGCCGTGACGACGGCGAGCGCCATCGGATCCCGCGTCAACGTCAACGCGAGCAGTGGCAGCGCGGCATGCGTCACCCCGTCACCGAGCGAGGACACCGTCTGCGCGGTCCACAGCCGCCCGAACCCGGCCGGCAACTTCCCCGCATGCGAGGTCACTTGGCGTCCCCTACGGCCTGCTCGCGCGGCGCCGGCCGGAACAGCGCGAAGGCCAGCGACACGTCCGGCAGTGACGGATCGGACAGCTCCCGGTACTCGTCCGCCAGTGCCTCCAGCCGCGCCCCCAGCTCCGCGAACTGCTCCCCGGTGAGCCGCAGATGCGCCATCTTTACGTGCCGCTCGCCGTCCGCCGGCGCCGCCTCCAGGTCCGCCACCGCATGCCGCATCAGCACATCCGGCTGCCCCGCCCCCGGATCCGGCAGCACGATCGCCCGTGCGGCCATCGCGTAGTACCGCTCGGTGACCCCCCGCACCTTCCGTGTCCGCACCACTTTCACCAGGCCGGCCCGCTCGAGCAGCCGCACGTGATAGCTGGAACTCCCCTTCGCGAGGCCCACCCGCTCGGCGATCTGCGTAATCGTCGCCGGCTCGAAGCGGAGCACGGCCATGATCCGGTGACGCGTGAGATTGGAGACGGCGCGTAGCTGCTCGTCAGTGGTGACGTGCAACGTCTCGGGTAGATCATCGGTAGGCATGCAACCAATGGTCAACGACTCTTGACCGTTGGGTAAGGGGATTTCCGTACGATCGGAATTCGCTGTCCGGCGGGATGGGCCTTCGCTCCTGCGCAAGGTGGCCGCGGCCCGCCCCTTCCACCGGCCTGGCCGGTGGAAGGGGGGGGGGGAACGGAACAGCGGGGGGGGGGGAAAAAGTGTAA
>NZ_JBEXYL010000270.1:0-2032 GCF_040630895.1 Streptomyces sp. NPDC005728 | reverse complement strand
GGACTACCTCGACCAGCGCGAGATACCCCGGCCGAAGTCCTGGCGAACCCTGGGCACCTGACCTCGGCAACTCCAAGATCCCCGACAGAGTCAAGCTTAGAAGCCGTTGTCTTACCGGATGTGATCACTGAGTTTCCGCTGCTCAGGCATGGTTCTGGTGTCGCCGTGGGAGCGTTCGGGCGATCAGTTCGTCCTCGACGATGCGGAGGCGGCCGGTGGCATCGGTGATGGGGTTGCTGGAGGAGCGGGAGGCCGCTGCCCGAGTGCGGGTGGAGGAGCTTCAGACAGAGGCGGACCGGATCCTGTCCGAACTCGCTGCGGCCGAGACGGTGTTGGAACGCCGGGCGATCGCTCGGGCAGAGCCTGCCGAGGCCCTGGCCGCCCCGGTGATGCGGCGGATGCGGCCGTGCAGGAGGCGCCGGAGCCTGCCCCGGTGTCGGCGGCCAAAGCGGTGAAGGTCCCGGTCACGGGGTCGATCGTGCCGCACTTCGGGGAGGGGATGACGGCTGGGGCGCTCGCGCCGGATTACCGGCGGGTCGTGGAGTTGGTGGAGTCCGGTCCGGGAGGCGGTGAGGGGGTGTCGGCGAAGGAGATCGCGTCCGGGGGACAGGCATCGGGTCATCGATACCTGTATCGGTCTCTTGATTGGCGCGGATACCTCAGCAGCTTTAGTTTCGACACCGAATAGCACTGAGCCCAATAGACCACCGGTATCCGGTTTCGTTCGGCCGCACCCGGCCCGAATGTGTAGTTGGCTAGCCAGGGAGACGTGGGAAAAGTGAGACAGAAAAAGATTCTGGCGGTGGTGACCAATCAGGCCACCTACGGGGCGAGCGACCACCGGACCGGCCTGTGGCTGGCTGAACTCGTCCATTTCTACGACAAGGCGGTGAAGGTCGGCCACACCGTGGATGTGGTGAGCCCGGCGGGCGGCGAAGTGCCGCTCGACCCCCGAAGCCTCGGCCGCCTGTTCGTCGACAAGACGGTGCGCGGCTATCTCGACGACCCGGCCTTCATGACCGCCCTCAAAGCCACCGCTTCCGTCGGCGACGCGGATCCGGACGACTACTCCACGATCTTCTTCACGGGTGGCCACGGCACGATGTGGGACTTCCCCAACAGCGCCGACCTGCAGCGAACCGCCCAGGCCATCTATGCCCACGGCGGCATCGTCTCCTCGGTCTGCCACGGCGCCTGCGCCCTCATCAACCTCCAGGACACCGACGGGAATCCGCTCGTACAGAACCGCACCGTCACAGGATTCGCGACGGTCGAGGAACGACTGGCCGGTGTGAAGAGCAGGGTGCCGTTCCTCCTGGAAGACGAACTGCGCGCGAAGGGCGCCGAGTACGTGCGCGGTACTGTCCCGATGACGCCGCATGCCGTGCGTGACGGCCGCCTCATCACGGGCCAGAACCCGGTGTCCACCAAGGCCGTCAGCGACCTGATTCTCGCTGCCCTGGCCGAGACCGACTAGCCGGCAACAGACCGTCTGCCGGCACACCCCGCTTTTCGGAACACCCAGCCTCTCGAAACACCCCACCTCTCGGAGACCGCACCATGTCGAAGATCCTTTTCGTGCTCACCGGCGCCGACCACTGGACGCTGGCGGACGGCACCAAGCACCCGACCGGCTTCTGGGCCGAGGAAGCCGTCACCCCGTACGAGGCGTTCACGGCCGCCGGCCACGAGGTCGTCGTCGCCACGCCGGGCGGCGTCGTGCCGCCCCTGGACCAGGGCAGCCTTGCGCCGCAGTTCAACGGCGGCGAGGAGGGCGCGAAGAAGATGGCGGACGCCGTCGCCTCGATCAGCGAGCTCCGGCACCCCATCCGGCTGGAGGATGTCGAACTCGCCGACTACTCCGCCGTGTTCTACCCCGGTGGCCACGGCCCGATGGAGGACCTGGCCGTAGACGCCACCTCCGGCAGGCTCCTCATCGACGCGCTCGCCTCGGGCAAGCCGCTCGGCGTGGTCTGCCACGCCCCGGCCGCGCTGCTGGCCGCCACCAAGGCCGATGGCAGCAACGCCTTCG
>NZ_JBEXYL010000269.1:0-2086 GCF_040630895.1 Streptomyces sp. NPDC005728 | reverse complement strand
ATTGGGGCCCGTATCACAAGTGCGGAGCGGTGCTCATCGACTCCACGACCATGCTGACCGCCGAACACTGCGTCACGGCTTTGGATAGTTCCCCGCTGTCGGTGCGCATCGGCTCGAACAGCTCCTCCGCCGGCGGAGAGCTTGCGAAGGTCGCAAAAGCGATCACGTTCGATAATTCTGACGAAATCGATGGTTCCGACATTGCATTGCTGAAGCTGGCCCAGCCGGTGAAGGCAGCGCCAGTCCGGATCGCCAACTCCAGTACGCCGCCCGGCACGCCGGTCCGCCTGCTCGGGTGGGGAAAAACCTGCACCGACGGAAAGTGCGCGACTCCGGACGGTCTGAAGGAGCTCGACACAACAGTGAGCAGCGACTCGAGCTGCGATGAAGCCGGCGCGTTCGCCCCGGCCAGTGAACTGTGCATCGACAGCGCCCCGTCCCAAACCCCCTGCAACGGCGACTCTGGGGGGCCCGCCCTCTTCAAAGATGGGGTTGAAATCACCCAGGACGGTGACGAATGGATCTTGTCCGGCCTCACCAGCCAGGTCGCCGGCGGCGCGTCCTGCGGTGCGCAAGACACGATCTATACCGACGTCAGCGCCTTCCGCAAATGGATCGATGACAGCTCAGACGGTACTCCACAAAGCTGCGACTTCTTTGGCCCTGGCTTCGGCACCAGCCTCGAACCCAGGCCTGAATGCGGCACCCCGACGGAGACCACCACTTCGGGCACATCTGACGACACCAAGGTGTCCGACGAGGCCGACAAGCAGGACAGCAACGATTCTCCTCAAGGCCCCATGGAAGACATGAACCTCCCACCTGACGGCAGCTCCTATCTCAACGCGCCTGATGTCCCAGACAGCACCCCCAGCAAAGAGCCCTTCGACGAGGCTGACGAGCAGGACAACGGCGAGTCTGCCGAGGCTCCCCAGGCAGGCAACAACCCTCCGCCTGACGGCATCGAGTCCCTCGTCCCGATGCCCCCGGGCAGCACCCCCAGTGAAGATCCGCCCTCCGACTGACGACGAGCCACAAGCTGCCCGGCGGACGTCCCCAAGTGGCGCAGTGCGCCGCTTGCTGGAGGACGTCACACCGCGTGTGCAGATGCTCCAGGACGCTGTCCTGCTTGACCTCACCGGGGCGACCCGCTGGTGGCAGCGTGATGCCCGCGGCATCACCGAACTCGTTCACTGCGGGTGCTCGCCTTCTTCGGGGTGCGCAGCGCGGCGGCCGTGGCCGGTACCCCGATGCTTGCCGCCATGGCCTGCGCCCTCACGCCGCTCGATCGGCGCACCGTCATCGGCGACTCCCCGCAGGCGATCGCGGCATTCCTTCGCCCCCGGTCCCGTACGGGAACTTCCCGGCGTGGGTGCGAAGACGGCCGCACTGCTCGGTGAGTACGGCCTTCGCACCGTCGGCGACGTCGCCGACGTCCCTCAACTGACCCTGCAGCGTCTCCTCGGTGCCCGCGCCGGCCGCATGCTCCACGAGCGTGCCCACGGCCGCGACACCGCGGTCGTCGACCCGAACCCGGAACCGGCCAGCCTCAGCAGCGACCACCACTTCACCCGAGACGAACTCGACCCCGCCCAGCACCGGCGTGCCCTGATCGCCCTCGCCGACAACCTTGGCACCCAGCTACGCGCCTCCGTACGAGGGTGAGCATTGCTCAACGGCGGCCCGCCCCCAGCTAGGAGCCGGGCCGCCGTGGTCGTGCTGGTCAGCGAGTGGCGCCCTCCGGCCACAGCACACGCACAGGGACGCCGGTCCGCTGGGCGTAGTCCACGACGTCCGCCGTCCCGCCGTACGCCCACGCCGGTTTCCCGTCCCACACGGCCAGCAGCTCATCCACCAGGCCGACGAGGATTTCAGACCCCGCCTGGTGCGCCTCCGATGTGGACTCGATCAGCCCGGTCTCGTGAACGTCGGCCGCGTGGCTCACGAGCCGGTCGTAGACGGGGTGATGCCAGTCGGGCAGGCCCTCGCGGTACTTGGCAGCCGGGATGACGACCTCGATGCGTCCGCCGACGGACAGCACCGCTTCCGCGAACCAGGAGTCGGGACCGTCGGCGATGCACGAGAC
>NZ_JBEXYL010000268.1:0-2100 GCF_040630895.1 Streptomyces sp. NPDC005728 | reverse complement strand
CGCACGCTGACACCGTGGGCGCACTCAACGTTCTACGGGCCGGGCTGGTCCGTCGCGACGCCAACCCGGCATAGCGAGAAGCCCCCGCGTTTACGCGGGGGAGGAGTCACGCGGGTGTTTCTAGCACTCGGGGCTGACAGTCTCGATCACGTCCGGGAGACCCCAGGCAAGACGACGGGAGCGGCGCACCCTTTGCCGGGTGCACCGCCCCAGTTGTTTGGAGCTATGACCTCATCCTTATCAGGTCGATCACGGGCTCCCTAGGGCTGGAGGGACCCCAGCCCTACGACGGTCTACCGACCGCTGGGGGCCGCTCTCGCCCGGTCTCGTTCACCGCTGTTGGTGTCAGGCCACGATGGGCTCGATCCAGGTCAAGCGTTGTCCACAGCCCTGTCAGCTGAGATCTCCCGTAGTACAGCGGACTGCGTGATGCTGTGAGGCATCGGGCAGTCGTGCGGTCGGCATGCCGCTTGTCGTGTCGCCCTGCATCGGCCCATCGGCCGTCCGTTAGGCTCGCGTCGCCCACAAACGTCCCGATCCTCACGGAAGGCAGGACGACGGAGATCAACCGAGAGCGCCTCGTCAGAACGCTGACGTTTTGGCTGCGGCCTGCGTTCGTGCTGCGGGTCATCAACCGGTTTCAGAAGATCTCGGGTTTCGATCGCTCGATGGCCCTGGCGTCCAGCGCCTTGACGGCATTGGTCCCGCTGTCCATCCTCCTTGGCACTGTCTTCGTGCACTACGACGCCGCAGAGCGGATCATCAAACGCTACGACCTCACCGGAGCAGGCGCTACGGCAGTCCGCTCGCTGTTCTCTTCTACCGAAGGGCCCAGCGCGAGCTTCGGCATTTTCGGCGTCGTGTTTCTGATGATCTCGGTGCTGAGTTTCACGCGCGCCGCGCAGCGGCTCTTCGAACAGGCATGGGAGCTCAAACCCCTCAGCGTGCGCAACACGCGCAACGGCTCGTGGTGGATCCTCACACTCGGTGGCTATGCCGTGGTCATTACGTTGCTCTCCGCGTTCCTTGGCGGGTACGCGCTGGGTCTGGTCGCCTTGGTGTGTGAAGTACCGGTGACTGCAACGTTCCTCGTCTGGAGCGGCTGGATCCTGTCGGCGAAGCGGATCAGATGGTCGGACCTGCTTCCCTTCGGCGTCACCGGCGCCGCTCTGACGGCGGCCTATTCAGTGGGCGCAACCATCTACATGCCGCGTCTCTTCAACTCCTCCGCGACACGCTACGGGGTGGTCGGTGCAATCTTCGCGATGATTTCCGCCCTCTTCGCAGTCATGCTCGCCCTGGTTGCATCGGCGGCACTGGGACGAGAGGTACGAGACGAACTCAGCCGGATCCGTGAAGGCCACCGCCCTTCCGACCGTGAGGTGCGCCAGCAGTGGGACAACGTGGTCGAGCAGACTCGGTCACGGTGGCGCACGGCACGGGAAGAGATCTCCCATCATCAGATCAAGGGGACGAACCAGTGATGGGCGCGGCAAGCCACCATCGGCATCCACGTTTCCAGCGTCATCAGCCAGGAAGAGGCTGCGAACACGGCGTGACGAACCACGTAGAACCGTGAGACGTCTCGCTGCAAGCCCTCTTCGACGTGGCTACTGGCTGAGATGCGAGGTGCAGCACAGGGGCCGGCCGGCTGCCTCCAGCCTGACCCCTCGTTCCGGCATCCGGCGCGGCAGTGTCGAAACCCACCACTCACCCACCCCACCCAGCTCCCATCCCGTCCGCCGTCGACCCACACACCGTGGAGCGAGCGTGGTTCACGGCGTCCAGGTGGAGCGCGCCACTGTACGAACGACCTGGACGCCACGGGCCGCGTCTGCTCGGCTCTGCCTGGGTCGACGGTGTGCGGGATGGGAGCCCCCAGCGTCCGCCACAACGGGCCCGCAGTCGGGGACGGCGCCCCCTCCATCCCGGTGCCGGCCGATCCACCGCCGGAGGCATCGTCTTGACCGTGGCCGGGCTGTGCGGTGATCGCCTCATGGTCACCGGGCCGGCCGTGGAAGTGCACCCGCCGGGACACGGGCCGATGGTGCACACCGGGCAGTCAACCGGCAAGTGACCGCTCGAACGCCTGCCGCGCCT
>NZ_JBEXYL010000267.1:0-2127 GCF_040630895.1 Streptomyces sp. NPDC005728 | reverse complement strand
CTCGGGCCGCGGATCGCGCTCAGGTGGGGTGACGCCCCGCACACGCTCCACGACCTGGCGCAAGTGCTCAGGGGTGGTGCCGCAGCAGCCGCCGATGAGCGAGAGGCCGTAGTCGCGTACGAAGTTCTCCTGGGCCTCGGCCAGGCCCTCGGGGCCGAGGGGGAAGTGGGCGCCGTCCTTGGTGAGGACCGGCAGGCCGGCGTTCGGCATGCACAGCAGCGGGATGCGGGAGTGCCGGGCGAGGTAGCGCAGGTGCTCGCTCATCTCGGCGGGACCCGTCGAGCAGTTCAGGCCGATCATGTCGATGCCGAGCGGCTCCAGCACCGTCAGCGCGGCACCGATCTCGGAGCCGAGCAGCATGGTGCCGGTGGTCTCGAACGCCATCGACACCAGCAGCGGCAGATCCAGTCCGGACGCGTCGATCGCGCGTCGTGCGCCGAGGACGGCGGCCTTGGTCTGCAGCAGGTCCTGGGTGGTCTCCACGAGCAGCGCGTCGGAGCCGCCCGCGATCAGGCCCTCGGCGTTCTCCTGAAAGCCGTCGCGCAGGGGGCCGTACGAGATGTGGCCCAGCGTCGGCAGTTTCGTCCCGGGGCCCATGGAGCCCAGTACCCACCGCTGGTGGCCGGTCGAGGCGGTGTACTCGTCGGCGACCTCGCGGGCGATGCGTGCTCCCGCCTCGGACAACTCGGCGATCCGGTGGGCGACTTCGTACTCGCCGAGCGCGGAGTGGTTGGCCCCGAAGGTGTTCGTCTCGACGCAGTCGACGCCGACCGCGAAGTACGCGTCGTGGACGGAGCGGACGATGTCGGGGCGGGTCACGTTCAGGATTTCGTTGCAGCCCTCGAGGTTCTCGAAGTCCTCGAGCGTCGGGTCCTGTGCCTGGAGCATGGTGCCCATCGCTCCGTCGGCGACCACCACACGGGTGGCGAGCGCCTCGCGGAGCGCTGCGGTGCGGTGCGTCATGCGGAGCGCTCCATGTGACGGGCGAGGGTGTCGGCCGTCGTCTGCCCGTAGGTGTCCTGGACACGTTCCAGCAGGGTGTCTGCGGTGACGGTGTAGTCCTGCGGGCCGACGGCTTCCAGGGCGAGGGCGGCCACGGCGCAGCCCAGCCGGGCGGCCGTCTCCTCGGGGAGGCGCCAGCTGAGGGCTGCGAGGAAGCCGGCGCGGAAGGCGTCCCCGGCGCCGGTGGGGTCGGCGATCGTGGCGACGGGTACCGCCGGGATGTCGGTGACCGGTCCCCCGGCGCGCTGCAGTCGTGCTCCCTCGGCGCCCCGGGTGATCACCCAGGCGCCGACGCGGTCGAGTACCTCGGCCTGTTCCCATCCGGTGAGTTCGCACAGCACGGCGGCCTCGTACTCGTTCGTGAACAGCCACCGGGCGCCGTCGACGAGGGTACGGGCCTCTTCCGGTTCGAGTCGGGCGAGTTGCTGGGACGGGTCGGCGGCGAAGTCGATGCCCAGGTCGCGGCACTGCGTGGTGTGACGCAGCATCGCGCGCGGGTCGTTGGGTGACACCAGGACGAGGTCGAGGCCGCCGAGGCGTGCGGCCACGGGTGCGAGATCGATGTGGTGGGCCTCGGACATGGCGCCGCTGTAGAAGGAGGCGATCTGGTTCTGGTCCAGGTCGGTCGTGCACATGAAGCGGGCTGTCTGCCGCTTCTCGGACACGTGGACGAAGTCGGTGTCGACGCCGTTCTCCTTGAGCCAGACCCGGTACCCGGCGAAGTCGGGTCCCACGGCGCCGAGGAGGAGAGGAGTCAGCCCGAGCCTGCCGAGGCCGTAGGAGATGTTGGCGGCGACTCCGCCACGACGGATCTCTAGCTCGTCGACCAGGAAGGACAGGGACACCTTGTCCAGCTGGTCCGCGATGAGCTGATCGGTGAAGCGCCCCGGAAAGGTCGTCAGGTGGTCGGTGGCGATGGAGCCGGTGACGGCGATACGCACGGGCGGAGACTCCCTTGATGGCTGGGTCGACCGTGTCGCTGTGCGACACGGTCGTGTCCTCGTCGGTACTGGTGGTCGGCGCGGAGGTGTCAGTAGCGGTAGTGGTCCGGCTTGTACGGGCCGTCGACGTCCACGCCGATGTACGCGGCCTGCTCGGGACGCAGCTCGGTGAGCTTCACGCCGA
>NZ_JBEXYL010000266.1:0-2179 GCF_040630895.1 Streptomyces sp. NPDC005728 | reverse complement strand
GGCGGGCCGTGGGACTGTTCCCACGGCCCGCCGCCCGGGCCCGAGTCAGTGTGCGGTGATCGGTGCCGTGGCGGACTGCCACTCCTGGAGAGACCGTGTCGGCATGCTGTTCTGAGGGCGCCGGACGCGGTCGATGCCCTGGACGGCGGCGGCGAGGGCCCGGACCGTGGTCAGGCAGGGAACGGCGTGGGCGGCCGCGGCAGCCCGGATCTCGTGACTGCCGGGCGGGCCCTCGTCGCCGCGGTGCGTGATGACGACGAGGTCGACCTGCCCGTCACGGACGAGCCGGGCGGCAGCCGACTCGCCGGTCGTGCGCACGGTGCCGGCCCCGACGCCGTTGCGCCGGAGCACGTCGGCGGTGCCCGCCGCCGTCAGCAACTCGAAACCCATGGCGGCCAGTTCGCGAGCGGGGAAGACCATCGAGCGTGCGTCGCGGCCGGCCACGCACAGCAGGGCGCGGCCCTTGGTCGGCAGCGAACCCTGCGCGGCGGACCGGGACGTGGCGTAAGCCGCGCCGAAGTCGGCGCCGATCCCCATGACGTCACCGGCGGTCAGGACGCTCTGCCGGACGGAGATCGGCGCGTCCGGCGGCAGGGTGCCACCGTCGCCGCTCTTCCGGAGCAGGCCCTCGCCGCGCAGTTCGGCCACGGTGGCGCCGAGCACGATGCGTCCGGCGGCCCGCGCGAGCGGTACGGCGGTCGCCTTCGAGGTGAAGGGCACCGTCCCGGAGGCGTACGGTTCGGCACCCAGCACGTGGACGACTCCACCGGCCAGGGCGTACCGGACGGACAGTGGCCCGCGCACGCCCAGACCCGTGGCGACGGCCTCGGTGACGGTGCGCAGGCGCGCGATGTCGTGCCCGCCGAGGGTGACGGGCGGCAGGACGCAGGCCGAGTCACCGCTGTCGGTGCCGGGTTCCCCGACGTGTTCCATGACTCCGCCGAGGTAGAGCTCGGTCCCGTCGAACAGGGCGTCCACGCCGACCTCGACGGCATCGCGCAGAACCTGGCCGATCAGCAACGGCCGCCCGCGGTCCGGGGCACCGTGCCGGGCGAGCCAGGAGGCCAGAGCGCCCTCGTCGTGAACGACCTCCGGGCCGGCCCCGCCGGGCACGTCCGGGCGGACCACCGTCACCGGGTACTCGATCTCCGCGGCGACCTCCTTCGCCGCCGTGGCGGAGGAGGCGGTGCCGTGCTTAGGAGCGGACAGCCCGGCCGCGCGCAGCAACCGGTGGAACGCGCCGGGGTCCCCGGCGAGGCGGACGGCGTCCGGCGGCGTGCCGAGGATCGTCACGCCGCTGTCCCGGAGCCCCTGCGCGAGACGCAGGACCCCTGCCCCGCCGAACTGTGCGACGACCCCGGCCACCGGCCCGCTCTGCCGCTCGGCGTGCACGACCTCCAGGACGTCCTCCACCGTGAGCGGAGCGAAGTGGAGCCGGTCGACACTGCCGTGGCCGGCGGACAGCGGCGCGGGGTCGCAGGTGACCACGACGGTTTCGTGGCCGGTCGCGCGCAGCGCGGCGGCCGCGTGGACGGCGGCGTGAGCGAACGCACCGCTCTGAGTGTCGAGCACGGGGTCGGGACCCAGGATGATCACGGCGGGCCTGGCACGCCGCGCGACCGGGGCCGCCTCGTGAGCGCTCTCGCCGTACGAGAGTTCGGGCGGGGGTTCGTACGAGGAAGACAGACATGGCGTCCTGCCCTCGCCGCCGCCCAGGGCCCGATGGACCGGACGAATCCCCAGGGCGTGCCGCACCTCGCGCACCGCGGTTTCCTGCATCGACCGCAGGCCGGCGATGCGCGCGTCGGAGAACCCGTGGCGCTTGGCCTCGGCCAGAAGCCCGGGGTCGAGACCGGGGGCCGCACTGATCTCGTCGGCGACCTCCTCGATGAGGGCGAGCTGCTCGGCCAGCCAGGGATCGGCCCTCGCGGCGTCGAGGACCGCCCGGCCGCTCGCGCCCGGGCCGGCCGGCTCGCCGTCCCGCGCGCGCAGAGCCTTGTTCAGCGCCTCGGCGAAGGTCCGGCCGATCCCGGTGGCCACGTCGCCCGCCCGGACCACCACGTGGCCGGGCGGCTGCTCGGCGATGTCGTTCGGGATCTCGTCGAGGGTGTGGCCGACGGCGAGCTTGGCGGCGATCTTGGCGATGGGGAAGCCGGTGGCCTTGGAGGCGAGCGCCGAG
>NZ_JBEXYL010000265.1:0-2207 GCF_040630895.1 Streptomyces sp. NPDC005728 | reverse complement strand
CGTACAGATCGCCGCCGATCTGCGCTCCCGTCTCGGCCGCGAGATACATGCTGGCGGCCCGTACCGGCCCCAGCCGGGCCGGTACGGGCCGCAGCAGGACTCTTTGTGCTGCCACGGCGACCCGGCGAACCTGGTTGAGCTCGCTCTGCCTGCGCGTGCGCACCGCTGTACTCGTGATGACACTGGCCACGGACACCACGAGGAGGCCCAGGAGGTTGCTGTAGATCATCAGGCCACCCCAGGCCTCGTGCAGGGTGGTGGTCGTCAGACTGACGGCCAGGGCTCCAGCCGCTGCCGCGAGGGTGCCTTTCGGGCCCATCGTCAGCGAAGCCAAGGCCGGCATCGCGACGAGGAGGGGGCCGGTGTAGATAGCGTGCACAGGCGAGAGCTCGATCCCCAGCCCGAGCAGTATGATCACGAACGGCACGCACTGCGCGACTCGGAAAAGAGCCCGGCTATGACCGCCCGCTCCGAACAGAGGAGCCCGGCGGAAGAGCGTCCCCATGGGGACAAGCCTGCCTCGCTGAAGTGGACTGTTCCACTCATCGCTCCCCGGGTGTCCCGGGGCCGCGACCGACACCTCCCAGGGCTACGGCGCACCCGGACGCCGTACCTCGACTCATCGCCTTCACATCGACCAACCCGCCTTCAGACGGTGAGCACCCGCAAACAGGACGGACGGCTCGCCTTCACCGTTCGTGCGCTCGACAGCCCGCCGCCGGATGCGGCTGCCGCAGTCAGTGAGTACGCCGCCGGGCTCGCCACCCGCATTGATGAGCAGGCCCGAGTGAAACGCTCACTCGCCGACTGAAGCACTCATCCGTCAAGTGAAGCGCTCAGTCACACGGACCCGCCTCTCCCTGCCCGTCTGCGTTCTACTGGCGGTAGAGTGGTTGTATGGGAGAGAAGGACACCAGTATCAAGACGACGAGAGACGTCCGCGACCGCCTGAGGATCTTGGCCAGCGAACGCGGCACCACCATGAACGACCTGCTGGCGGAGTTGGTGGCGCGGGAGCTGACCGAAGAGGAGAAGGAGCGGCGCGCGCAGCAGGCCCTTGAGGAAGTCCGGCAGGCGACCGGCATCACCGTCTCCGACGAGGCCCGCGCCCAGGCCCGCACCTTCTTGCAGAACCTCGGACGGGAGCACCACGCCGCGTGATCCGCGTCCTTCTTGACCACACCTGCATCCTGGCGCTCGCCGAAGGCGACGAATTCCTCAACGGCCTGTACGTCGAGGCCAGCTACGGCTACGCAGAGATCGTGATCCCCGCTCTGTCCGCCACGGTCGCCGAACGGGACACGCCGGGCGCAGGCCAGCACGCTTTGGGGCGGCGCTTCACCACCACCGGCGACTACACCCGAGCACACGCCCTGGTGGCCAGTGCGTGGCGGAAGGCGGACTGGCGGGTGCTGCATCCCGCGTCGTCGGTGATCGTCGCCCAGCAGGCCGGGCAGGACGCCACCCTCTTGTCGTTGGAACCTGACCTGTACGTGGGCACCGGGGTCAGCCCGCTGAATCCGATGGGCTCGTGATCGATGCGTTGACCCGCCGTGTCCGTCGCATGCGAGCGGACTGGGAGGACGACGTTCCCGGTCATCGTCGGGACGGCCGGCAGCACGCGCATTGTGCCGTTGGGGCAGGAGTTACGCGTTACCGGCCGTAAGGTCCCTCCATCGGCTGGCCAGCAGGCCGAAGAGAAGGGTGTCCGTTCATTCGCCCGTGTTGATGTTCCGGGTGTATTCGGGGCGTCGGCTCTCGAGTTGGAAGCCGACGCGTTCCAGGATGCGGGCCGAGGCGGTGTTGCGGGTGTCGCACTCTGCGGAGACACGGTGATGCCCTCTTTTGCTGAACAGGTGCTCCAGGATGGCCCGCACGGCCTCGGTGGCATACCCCTGGACGTGGAGGTCTGGCCTGAGGGCGAAGCCCAGCATGGCCTGCATGCGGTTGTCGTGCAGGAACACGCCAAGGTCACCGGCGAGGCTGCGGTCGGCCTTATCTTCGAGAGGACACGTGCCCGGCCTCTTCCAGACCCCGGACTACGCACGACACCTGCTCATCCTGAACGCGGAGCTGATGCAGTCGCCCCGCGACCAGGCGTGCTGTCAGCAAACCTCGAGCATCTCGGTGACGAGCGCGGCGATAGGGGAGCGTTCAGAGCGGGTGAGTGTGACATGGGCGAAGAGCGGGTGACCCTTGAGCTTTTC
>NZ_JBEXYL010000264.1:0-2310 GCF_040630895.1 Streptomyces sp. NPDC005728 | reverse complement strand
GATGCGGACGGGGTCGGCGAACCCCGGCTGCCGTTCTCGTGGACCGGCGTGTCCCTCGCGTCCTCCGGCGCCACTGCACTGCGCGTACGGCTGGCGGCCACGGACGACGGTGGTGTGTCGCTGTCGGCTGTGGATACGGCCGGCCGGCCCGCCGTGTCGGTGGAGTCACTGGTGCTGCGCGCGGTGAACACGGAGCAGTTGCGGGTCGGCCGGAAAGAGGACCTGTACCGGCTGGAGTGGCAACCGGCGCCCGGCGGACCGCTGAGGGCGACCACCGGCCGCTCCGTGACCCTGGGTGCCGATCTCGACCTTGCGGCCCTCGGAGAGTCCGTCCCCGAGGTCGTCGTCGCGCCCTTCACGGCCGGTGACGTGGCGCCGAAGGGGTTGGCCGAGCAGGCGCGTACGGCTACGCAGCGCGCTCTGACCCTGATGCAGCAGTTCCTCGCCGACGAACGTCTGGCCCCGACGCGGCTGGTCTTCCTCACCCGCGGCGCGGTCGCGACCCGGCCGGGCGACGACGTCGCCGACCTGGCCAACGCCCCCGTGTGGGGTCTGGTCCGCTCGGCGCAGCGCGAACACCCCGACCGCCTCTGGCTGGTGGACGGCGCCGAGGAGGCACTGGCCGCGAACCTGGCCATGGGTGAGGAACCGCAGCTGGCAGTGCGCGACGGCGCGGTCCTCGTCCCGCGGCTCGTACGGCACACCACGCCCTCCCCGCACCCCGCCACGAGCCTCGGCGGGCAAACCGGCACCGTCCTGATCACCGGCGGCACCGGCACCGTAGGCGCCCTGACAGCCCGCCACCTGGTCACCGAACACGGAGTACGCCACCTGCTCCTGACCAGCCGTCGTGGCCAACAGGCGCCAGGGGCCGCTGAGTTGATCGCCGAGCTGGAGGCCGTCGGAGCCCAGGTCACCATGGCCGCATGCGACGCGGCCGACCGCGAGGCCCTGGCCGTCGCGCTCGCCGCCATCCCCCCGGACCGGCCACTGACCGGCGTCATCCACGCGGCCGGCGTCCTCGACGACGCCACGACCACGGGCCTGACCCCGGACCAGCTCGACCGTGTCCTGCGCCCGAAGATCGACGCCGCGCTCAACCTGCACGACCTCACCCAGGACCACCAGCTCGACGCCTTCGTCCTCTTCTCCTCGGCGGCCGGCGTGCTCGGCAGCCCCGGACAGGGCAACTACGCGGCGGCCAACGCCTTCCTGGACGCCCTCGCGGCACACCGAGCCGCGGGCGGGCTGCCGGCGCAGTCGCTGCCGTGGGGGCTGTGGAGCGAGCGGAGCGAGCTGACGGCGTCGCTCTCGGACGCGGAGCGCGAGCGTACGGGACGCTCGGGTGTACTCGGCCTGTCGTCCGGGGAGGCACTGGCCCTCTTCGACGCAGCGCGGAGTTCCGGCGAGCCCGTGCTCGTGCCGATCCGCCTCGACCACGCGGCGCTTCGGAGTCAGGACGTACCGCCGGTGCTGTGGCACGAGGTGCGCCGCCCGGGGCACGCCGGTCCGGGGCACGCGCGGCCGGCGGCCGCATCCGCCCGGGAGCGTCTGCTGGGGCTGCCCGAGGAGGAGCGTCTGGCGGGCCTGCTGGACCTCGTCCGCACCCATGTCGCCGCGGTACTGGGCCACTCCACCACCGGCTCGGTGACGGCGGAGCGCGCGTTCAAGGAGCTGGGCTTCGACTCGCTCACCGCCGTTCAGCTGCGCAACCAGCTGGCCGCGGCGACCGGAATGAAGCTCCCGCCGACCGTGGTGTTCGACCACCCCACCCCGGCGGCCCTGGCCGAACACCTCGGCGGCGAACTCTTCGACGAGGGCCCGGACCCGGACTCGACCGCCCTGCTGCAGGAACTCGACCGCCTGGAATCGGCCCTGCTCTCCTCCACGTCCCGGCTCCCGGACCCGGAGCACGTGTCGTCCCGGCTGCGCGCGCTCGCCGCGAAGGTCGCGGGAACCGACGGCGGCAGCACGGACATCGACCAGGAAATCGCCTCGGCCACAGCTGACGAGCTGCTCGGCCTCATCGACAAGGAATTCGGCTCCGTGTGACGCGGACCGGTTCGAGGCGATGAGCGGCACTTCCCACGTGATCTTCGAAAGGCGACGGACAAGGCGATGGCAGAGCAGGAAAAACTCCTCGAGTACCTGAAGCGGATGACGGCCGACCTCCGGCAGGCGAACCAGAGGCTCAGCGACGTCGACGCGAAGGCGCACGAGCCGATCGCCATCGTGGGCATGGGCTGCCGCTTCCCCGGCGGGGTGGGTTCCCCGGAGGAGCTGTGGCAGTTGGTGGCCACCGGCTCGGAC
>NZ_JBEXYL010000263.1:0-2359 GCF_040630895.1 Streptomyces sp. NPDC005728 | reverse complement strand
TGTCGGGGTGGTCCACGTGGGTGCGGCGCACCGGCCAGGGGTGGAAGGTGAGGGTGCCGTACTGGGCGGCCCACACCACGGCGGCGCCGTTCCACGTGCAGGCCGACCCGCCGCCATCCGGTAATTGTCCCGGCCACAGCAGGTCGTCAGGCCCTGATGCCGTAACCCTGTGATCGCTTACCTCGTTCCCACCATGAGATCCCACACGGCATAACTGACGGCCGCCGTAGGAATCTCTAGCTGCCAATCCACGGACGCTTCCCTGGAGACCCAGCTGCTGTCACAGAGGGCTCGCACCTTCCCCCGAAGGGTGCGGGCCTTCTGTACGCCGCCGCCCCGCACCGGATCCTGGACAACCAAAGCGATGACCGCCGACCAGATGAAGTACGGCGGCCACACAGAGACCGCCTACCTCGCCGACGTCAGCACGACAGCTACCAGGCTCTGACGTGGGGCATTGCCAACATCGAGCAGAGGCTGACCCAGCACGTGTCCCAAGGCTGGCGCGCGCCACGGTCTGGGCGAAGTTGATGATGATGTCGTGCGACTCCGCCAGAGCGCCGTAGAGCACCACCGTGCGGCGGGTGCCGGCGGCGGGGCCGCGCCAGATGCGCACGTGCACCCCGGGCGGCTCGTCGAACCAGACGCCGGGCACGGTGAGTACCTCGTCCGGGACCGCCACCCCCAGTTGGCGGTCGGCGGCCGCCCGGTGGACGGATCGCTGCCCGCCAGAGCCAGTTCGATGTCCGCCGCCCGCCGCATGCGGGTGCGCCCTGAGCGGCCCACCGGCTGCGGCAGCTGCCTATTCCGCCGGAACAGAACGGTCAGGAAGCCAGTGACGACCCCGAGCGGGAAGAGCGGCGGCGCGTCAGGCGACGGCGCAAGCTCCGCTTGAAGGAAGCCGTGCTCGGCAGGTCCCGTGGTGGGCTGACGAGCACGGTTCATCTCGCCGCGGACCGCAAGTGCCGTCCGTTGTGCCTCGTGCTGACCGCAGGACAGGCTGCCGACAGCCCCGTAGGACCAAGCCGCCAACCGGAAGAGGAAAGGCAGCCAGGGAGCCGGCCCACACGCCACGACGCCGATCTCTACAAGGAGCGGAACACCGTCGAACGCCTGATCAACAAGTTGAAAGCCTGGCGGGGCATCGCGACTCGATATGACAAGACGCCCGAGAGCTACCTCGTCGGCCCCCACCTCCGTGCCTTGGATGATCTGGATCAACGACCTCCTGACGGCAACTGGTTGATCCCAACGTCGCGTAGCCCCTGGGCCTCGTACGGATGCTCGCGAGAGGAGATTGGGGCGTGTCCGGAGTGGATCTTGTGCGTTGTGCCCGTCGGGGCCGGGGGGCTGTCGGGGTGCGGGGAACCGGTGGACGTCGCCCGGCCATGGCGTTGCCACCTGGAAGGAAGCACATCATGACATCCATTGAGCTGCCCGATTTCTACATGCCCTGGCCAGCCCGGCTGAATCCCCACCTGGAGGGAGCCCGCGCGCAGAGTCTCGTCTGGGTGCGGCGGATGGAGATGCTCGAACCCGTCTGGGACGAAGAGCGGTTCACTGCGATGGACTTCGCGCTGTTCGCCGCCTGGACCCATCCCGATGTGCCGTCAGAGGAGCTCAACCTCCTCAGCAACTGGTACATCTGGGGCTGGTATGTCGACGACTACTTCCCGCAGACCTACACAGGTGCCGAGGACGTGGGCGCCGCCAGGGAGTACCTCGGCCGACTGCTCGCGTTCATGCCCACTGGCGGGAAGCCGAGCGCGCTCACACCGGAGAACCCGCTGGAGTGCGCTCTGGTCGACCTCTGGGCCCGCACCGCGCCTGGGAAGTCACGTCAGTGGCTGCGCCGCTATGTCGCCATCATCCAGGACATGGCGGAGGAGGCGCTGCGTGAACTGTCTAACCTCAGTCGGAACGAGGGCAGGGTGCTCGACCCGATCGAGTACCTCGAGGTCCGGCGCTCGGTCGGCGGAATTCTATGGTCGGCTCAACTTGTCGAACATGCCTATGGATTGGAGCTTCCCCAGCGGCTGCTCAACTCTCGGCAGCTCCGGTTGCTAAACGGGGCCTTCGCCGACGCCGAGGGCCTGCAGAACGACCTCATCTCCTACGACATCGACATGGCGGAGGGGCAGGTCAACAACGCCGTAACGGTGGTGGGCCACTTCCTGGACTGCGGGGCACAGGATGCGGCCGACCTCGTCAACGACCTCGTAACCGACCGGCTAGAGCAGTTCGAGCACACCTGCGCTTCCGAACTAGGACGTGTTTGAGATGTTGATCAAGGTCGTGAAACGATCTTCAGATGTCTCGTGGCGATCTGACGGATGCACAGTGGGAGCGGCTGGAAGCG
>NZ_JBEXYL010000262.1:0-2388 GCF_040630895.1 Streptomyces sp. NPDC005728 | reverse complement strand
TCGTACCACGAGCCGTACAGCGCCCGCTCCCGCTCCACCAGCAGCGGCAGCGGCTCGGAGGCCGTGACCAACTCCCGCAGCGGGTACCGGGACAGTACCGCGTCCACCTCCGGCGCCAGCGCAGCCGAGAGCCGCCAGGCGGCCGGGCGCCCCTCGTCGCGCAGTGCGGCGGCGGCCTCCCGTACGACGTCCCGCTCCTTCTCCGGGACTCCGGCGGCCGCCCGCTCGTACAGCTGCGCGCCCTCCTCCAGGACCAGACCGGTGTCGAGACCCGCCGGGATCTTGATCTGTGCGTGATGCCGCCAGGTGGCGACCGGGTCCGACCAGGCCTCGACCGCGTAGGTCCAGAGCCCTGGCTCGCCGGCGGTGACGGTGGCGCCCCAGCGGTCGGTGCCCGGGGCGAGTTCGCTCATCGGTGTCCACGGGCCGGGGCGGCCCTGAGGGTCCCGCAGGACGACGTTCGCGGCGACGGCGTCGTGCCCCTCGCGGAACACGGTGGCCGACACCTCGAACGACTCCCCGGCCACCGCCTTCGCGGGCCTGCGTCCGTGCTGGACCACGGGGCGGACGTCGAGAACGGGGATACGGCCGACGACGGTGGCCTCGGCCGGGGCGGGACGCTGCCGGGGCGGAGCCGGGTCGGGAGAGTCCTCCGCCGGCTTCCCGGATTTCCTGCCCGAAGTCTTCTGTCCGGCTGTCTTGCTGGTTGTCGGGGGTGGTGACGAGTGGTGCGTGGCGGGCATGACCGCTCCTGTCCGCGTCAACGTGGGTGTGGCGGATGGATATGGGGAGGTGGGTCCTGCGGGTGAGCTGTGGTGCTGCTGTGGGGCGTACCGGAGGAGCCTTCCCACCCTAATCGGGTGGGCAATCCGGCACTTTGTTAACTACCCACGCGTATGTCTACGCACAAGACCGGCCCTTCTCGGAGTTCCCGCCACGCCCTGAGGACACCCCCACCGACCCCCCGGTAACCACTACCGTCGACAGTGACGACGAGACGCACAGTGCCGTGCGTCTCACCCTGTAACGCGTCCGAGGTGGAATGTGAAGGCGATCCGTCGGTTCACCGTCCGTCCCGTTCTCCCCGAACCCCTCCGGCCGCTGAGCGACCTGGCGCGCAATCTGCGCTGGTCCTGGCATACGGAGACGCGCGATCTGTTCCAGTCCGTCGACCCCGAACGGTGGGCCTCCGCCGGGGGTGACCCGGTGCGGCTGCTCGGCGGGGTGCGCCCGGCCCGGCTGGCCGAGCTGGCGGGGGACCGGCGGTTTCTGCGCCGGCTGACCGCGGTCGCCGACGATCTCAACGACTATGTGACCGGCCCGCGCTGGTACCAGCAACAGGGCGAGGGGCTGCCCGGCGCCGTCGCCTACTTCTCGCCCGAGTTCGGCATCACGGCCGCGCTGCCCCAGTACTCCGGCGGGCTCGGCATCCTCGCCGGCGACCATCTGAAGGCGGCCAGTGATCTCGGGGTGCCGCTGATCGGTGTCGGGCTGCTCTACCGGCACGGATACTTCCGGCAGACCCTGTCCCGGGACGGCTGGCAGCAGGAGCACTATCCGGTGCTCGACCCGCACGAACTGCCCGTCAGCCCGCTGAAGGAGGCCGACGGCACCCCCGCCCGGGTCTCCCTCGCCCTGCCCGGCGGCCGGTCGCTGTGCGCCCGGATCTGGCTGGCGCAGGTGGGCCGGGTGCCGCTGCTGATGCTCGACTCGGACGTGGAGGAGAACGACCTCGGCGAACGCGGGGTGACCGACCGGCTCTACGGCGGCGGCAGCGAGCACCGGCTGCTGCAGGAGATGCTGCTGGGGATAGGGGGTGTCCGGGCGGTGCGGACGTACTGCCGGCTCACCGGGCATCCGGAGCCCGAGGTGTTCCACACCAACGAGGGGCACGCGGGCTTCCTCGGTCTGGAACGGATCGCCGAACTGTGCGACCGGGGGCTGGACTTCGGCTCGGCACTGGAGGCCGTCCGGGGCGGCACCGTGTTCACCACGCACACCCCCGTGCCGGCCGGCATCGACCGCTTCGACCGGGAACTGGTCGCCCGGCACTTCGGTGCCGACGCCGAACTCCCGCGCATCGACGTGCAGCGGGTCCTGGCGCTGGGTATGGAGACCTACCCGGGCGGTGAGCCGAACCTGTTCAACATGGCCGTGATGGGGCTCCGGCTGGCCCAGCGGGCGAACGGGGTGTCTCTGCTGCACGGGCAGGTCAGCCGGGAGATGTTCGCGGGGCTGTGGCCGGGATTCGACGCCGAGGAGGTGCCGATCACCTCCGTGACCAACGGGGTGCACGCCCCGACCTGGGTGGCCCCCGAGGTGCTCCGGCTCGGGGCCCGGCAGATCGGCTCCCAGCGGGCCGAGGACGCGCTGGCCGTCGGCGGCTCC
>NZ_JBEXYL010000261.1:0-2388 GCF_040630895.1 Streptomyces sp. NPDC005728 | reverse complement strand
GACGAGTCCGCACAACGCCTCCAGGACCAACCCGCCACAGAAGTCATCGAGTTGGCTGCTTGACAGAGGTGCTTGACATAGAAGCATCAAGGAGACCCGGTGACGGTGCACCCGTTCATCGAGGCGGAGAAGCAGGACGGTCACAGCGTCAAGCGCGTGTGTGAACTGCTCAAGGTCTCCCGCACCGCCTTCTACGCCCGCCGCACGGGCAAGCCCGGTCCCCGCGCGGTCCAAGACGCCGAACTGACCCAGCAAATCACCGCAGTTCACGAGCGATCGCGCGGAACCTACGGAGTCCCGCGCGTGCATGCCGTGCTCAAGCGGGAGGGTGCCGGATGCGGCCGCCGCCGCATCGCCCGGCTGATGCGTGCGGCCGGACTTGAGGGCCGACACCGCAGACGACGGCACGTGACCACGGTTCCTGACCCGCGGGCCGCCACCCGGCCCGACCTCGTGGTCCGGAAATTCGCCCCGGACGCCACGGGACTCGATTTTCCGATCAGCGTCAACGCCCTCGCCGAGTCGTTCTTCCAGGGTCTCAAGCGCGAGTTGCTCCACGGAAGGCCCTGGACCTCGAAGGCACAGACTCGACTGGAACTGTTCCGCTGGCTGTCGTACTACAACCGGCGCCGTCGGCATTCCACGCTCGGCTACCTCACACCAGCCGAGTTCGAAAACTGGGGGAGGGAGTGGGGATGCCCCGGCAGGACACGTTGCCAGGGCATCCCTATGTCGTCGGTCTGCTGCCGATGGATTGCAGTTTGCCCAGTGATGGGCTGTGAGCGCGTTCCCTGCTTTCGGTCAGTAGGTTCAGTGCCGGGTTTTCGTCCCTGGAGAGGATGCAGCGAACGATCGTTGTCTCTTCACTGAGTGCCGGACCGGTGACCGTGAGGGACTCACCGCTGAACTTGAGGGCAGCATACGTAAATATGAGTATATCTGTGCATAGGCGGCGGCCTCGAGGTCGGCCGCTTCTCATTGTCCTGCTGGTGATGTGCCTCGCGGGCGGAGCGGCGACTGCTGCCCTGGCGATTGTCGGCGGGGGGCAGGCATCGCGTGAGTACTCATTCATGGGGTCCTTGCAGACCTCCGACGGCCAGCACATGTGCGGAGCAGCGCTCATCAACTCCACGACCATGGTGACCGCCAAGCACTGCCTCCTACCGGACAGCGAGCAGGCAGGGGACGCCGGACAGTCAGCGGACAGCACACTGGCAGCGGATGGTGAACTTCCCCAGGACGACGAGCAGTCGGGGAGCGAAGGGTTCTCGGAAGACGGCGGGCTGTTCGTGCGCATCGGCTCGAACAGTGCTTCCGGCGGTGGAGAACTCGTGGAGGTCGCGCACACGAGCATGTTCGACGATTCAGACGACACCGTCGGCACTGACATCGAGCTGTTGAAGCTGGCCGAGCCGGTGCACGCAGCTCCGGTCCGGTTGGCCGACTCCAGCCCGCCCCCCGGCACACCGGTCCGCCTGCTCGGCTGGGGAGATACATGCACCGATGGAACATGCGCACCTCCGGACGGCCTGAAGGAGCTTGACACGGCGGTGGCTGACGACTCGGGCTGCGACGTGGGTGGCGGGTTCGACGCCGACGCCGAACTGTGCATCGGGACCACTGAGTCCGATGCTCCTTGCTTCGGCGACTCTGGCGGGCCTGCGCTCTTCGAGGATGGAGGTGAGCTGGTACTCGCCGGCGTCACCAGCCGTCCCGCAGACGGCGGTGACCTCTGCGGGGCGTCAAATGAGATCTATACGGACGTCAGCGCCTTCCGTGACTGGATCGACGCCAACTCGGGCGATGACGTCACGGCGGACAACTGCACACCGGACACAACCGGCAACTCCAGCGACGCCCCCGCAGAGGTCGCCACCGCACCGGACGACGGTGAGTCCCTGGGCTTGAGTGATGATCAGGACAGCCTCGCCGCTGAGGACCCCTGCGCGGAACCACCCGCCAACGACCCCTCTGGTGAGCCGGGCACCCTTCCTGGTGACGAGTCCTCCGGTGAGCCGAGCACCGCTCCCGGTGGCGAGTCCTCCGGTAGCAATCCGTCCGCTGGGGACTCCGCGGGTCAGAACGGTGACACCTCCTCCGGTGGCAACCCCTCCGGTGACAACCCGTTCGGTGACAACCCGTTCGGCCGGAATCCGTTCGGCGGGAATCCCTTCGGTAGTAACCCTTTCGGTACGTCACCCTTCGGCCAATAATCCGCTGATGGGGCAATACCCCCGGGGCCGCCGCCCAGCTGATCCGGTTTGATCGACACCTGTGCGCAGACGGGCCTCGGACTGAGGCGTCCCCCAAGGCCGGGAAGTTAGCGTTTTCGCAGGTCGCGCAAGGGGGAGTGAGGGGTTTCCGGCGTAGAGCAACGGAGCTCGTTGG
>NZ_JBEXYL010000260.1:0-2395 GCF_040630895.1 Streptomyces sp. NPDC005728 | reverse complement strand
AGCTCGGTGGGCTGCGCGAACCGTGAGAAGTTGTGCACGCACAGCACCAGGTCGTCCTCGTACTCGCGCAGGAAGGCGATCACCGCGGGGTTGGAGGACTGCAGTTCGGTGTAGGACCCCAGTCCGAAGGCAGGATTCTGCTTGCGGATCTCGATCATGCGGCGGGTCCAGTGGAGGAGGCTGGACGGGGAGGACATGGAGGCTTCGACGTTGGTGACCTGGTAGCCGTAGACCGGGTCCATGATGGTGGGCAGGAACAGGCGTCCGGGGTCGCTGGAGGAGAATCCGGCGTTGCGGTCGGGGGTCCACTGCATGGGGGTGCGGACGGCGTCGCGGTCGCCGAGCCAGATGTTGTCGCCCATGCCGATCTCGTCGCCGTAGTAGAGGATGGGCGAGCCGGGCAGGGACAGCAGCAGGGCGGTGAACAGCTCGATCTGGTTGCGGTCGTTGTCGAGCAGGGGCGCGAGGCGGCGGCGGATGCCGATGTTGGCGCGCATACGCGGGTCTTTCGCGTATTCGGCCCACATGTAGTCGCGTTCCTCGTCGGTGACCATTTCGAGGGTCAGCTCGTCGTGGTTGCGCAGGAAGATGCCCCACTGGCAGTTCGAGGGGATCGCCGGGGTCTTGGCGAGGATCTCGGAGACGGGGTAGCGGGACTCCCGGCGTACGGCCATGAAGATCCGCGGCATGACGGGGAAGTGGAACGCCATGTGGCACTCGTCGCCGCCGGAGGCGTAGTCGCCGAAGTAGTCGACGACGTCCTCGGGCCACTGGTTGGCCTCCGCCAGCAGCACGGTGTCCGGGTACTGGGTGTCGATCTCCTTGCGCACCCGCTTCAGGAACTCGTGGGTCGCCGGCAGGTTCTCGCAGTTGGTGCCCTCCTGCTGGTACAGGTAAGGCACGGCGTCCAGCCGGAACCCGTCGATGCCCAGGTCCAGCCAGAACTTCAGCGCGGAGATCATCTCCTCCTGCACGGCCGGGTTCTCGTAGTTGAGGTCCGGCTGGTGCGAGAAGAAGCGGTGCCAGTAGTACTGCTTGCGTACGGGGTCGTACGTCCAGTTGGAGGCCTCGGTGTCGACGAAGATGATCCGGGCGCCCTGGAACTGCTTGTCGTCGTCGGCCCAGACGTAGTAGTCCCCGTACGGACCGTCCGGATCCCGCCTCGACTCCTGGAACCACGGGTGCTGGTCGCTGGTGTGGTTCATGACGAAGTCGATGATGACGCGCATGCCACGCTGGTGGGCGGCGTCCACGAACTCCACGAAGTCGGCCAGGTCGCCGAACTCGGGGAGTACGGCGGTGTAGTCGGAGACGTCGTAACCGCCGTCACGCAGCGGGGACTTGAAGAACGGTGGCAGCCAGAGGCAGTCGACACCCAGCCACTGGAGATAGTCGAGCTTGGCGGTCAGACCCTTGAGGTCGCCGATGCCGTCGCCGTTGCTGTCCTGGAAGGAACGGACCAGTACCTCGTAGAAGACGGCGCGTTTGAACCAGTCGGGGTCCCGGTCCTTGGCAGGAGTGTCCTCGAAGGTGTCCGGGACGGGCTCGTTGACGATCATATTGTGGGTGACCCTCCGATCTGCGGGGTGGACGGTCGCAGAACCGAGAAGATATGCGCGGGTCGACGACCCGGTTCGAGTCGCACATAGTTGGTCCTGCCCCAGTGATAGGTCTCGCCGGTGAGCAGGTCGCACACCGGCACCGACTCGTGCCATTCCAGGCCGAGTTGCGGCATGTCCAACGAGACCGTCGCTTCCTGGGTGTGGTGGGGGTCGAGGTTGGCGACCACCAGAACCGTGTTCGATCCGCTCCGCTTCGAGTAGGCGATCACCGAGTCCTGGTCGGCGTGGTGGAAGTGGAGGTCGCGCAGCTGCCGCAGGGCCGGATTGCCGCGCCTGATGTGGTTCAGCCGGGTGACGAGGGGGGCGATGGTGCGGCCCTCGCGTGCGGCGGCGTCCCAGTCACGGGGTTTGAGCTGGTACTTCTCCGAGTCGAGGTACTCCTCACCGCCCTCGCGCAGCGGGGTGTTCTCACACAGTTCGTAGCCGCTGTAGATGCCCCAGGTCGGGGACAGGGTGGCGGCGAGCACGGCACGCACCTCGAAAGCGGCCCGCCCGCCGTGCTGCAGGTAGGCGTGCAGGATGTCGGGGGTGTTGGCGAAGAAGTTCGGCCGCATGTAGGCGGCCGCCTCGCCCGACAGCTCGCTCAGGTACTCCGTCAGCTCCTGCTTGCCGTTGCGCCAGGTGAAATACGTGTACGACTGCTGGAAACCGATCTGCGCCAGGGTGCGCATCATCGCCGGCCGCGTGAACGCCTCCGCCAGGAAGATCACATCCGGGTCGGTCCCGTTGATCTCCCCGATCACCCGCTCCCAGAACACGACCGGCTTGGTGTG
>NZ_JBEXYL010000259.1:0-2396 GCF_040630895.1 Streptomyces sp. NPDC005728 | reverse complement strand
TTGAGATGTTGATCTTCATTGTGGAACGATCTTCGGATGGCTCGTGGAGATCTGACAGACGAACAGTGGGTGCGCCTGGAGGCGGTGTTGCCGCCGCTGCCGGTGATGGGGCGCAAGCCGAGGGACCGGCGGCAGGTCTTCGACGGAATCTGGTGGCGGGCCCGGACCGGCTCGCCGTGGCGGGACGTCCCGGAACGGTACGGGCCGTGGGAGACCCTGTACTCGGTCTTCCGGCGCTGGCAGATCGACGGGGCCTGGGCCCGCGTTCTGGAGAAGCTGCAGGTCAAGGCCGACGCTGCCGGGCACATCGAGTGGGAAGTCTCTGTCGACTCCACGATCTGCCGGGTTCACCAGCATGCCGCCGGGGCCCGGAAAAGGTGCCCCTATGGTCTTCGTCAAGCTGTGACGGGAGTCGGTGGCTCGTAGAAGGTGCCGTCTCGGAGCATGGCGAAGAGCACGTCGATGCGTCGTCGGGCGAGGGCGATCAAGGCTGCGACGTGGTGCTTTCCTTCGCGGCGTTTCCTGTCGTAGTAGGTCCGTGACTCCGGCTGCGAGAGTGAGGCGAACGCGGCGAGGTAGAAGGCACGTTTGAGCTGCTTGTTGCCTCGCCGGGCGGGGTGTTCGCCTCGGATTGAGGAGCCGGAGGCGCGGGTGACCGGGGCCAGGCCGGCATAGGCAGCCAGGTGTCCGGCGGTGGCGAAGGCACTGCCGTCGCCGACGTCGATGAGGATCCGGGCGGCGGTCCTGACCCCAATGCCGGGCATGGAGGTCAGGACCACGGAAAGAGGGTGGGCCTCCAGCAGTTCCTCGATCCGGGTCGCGAGGAGTCCGCGCTGGTTCAGTACGGAGCCGAGTGTGGAGACGAGACTGGGGATGATCAGTGCGGCGGCGTCGGTGCCCGGAACTACCACGGTCTGCTCGTCGAGCGCGGTGAAGATGTCCTTGACCAAGCGCTCTGCCATCCGCGGCGCCTTCGGCCGCAGCAGTGCGACCAGCCTGCGTCGTCCTGCTTTCCTGAGCTGGGCCGGGGAGCCGAAGCGTTCGAGCAGTGTGAGCACTGCGGGGTGGTCCAGGCGGGGGCCGAGGACCTTCTCCAACGGTGGGTGGATCTGTGTCAGCAGGCCCCGCAGCCGGTTCTTGGTCCGCGTCGCCTCGGTGGCCAGGTCGTCGTCGAACCCGGTGAGCATCTCCAGCTCGGCCACGGTCTCGTCGGCCGGTTCAACGGCCCGCAGCGTGTGCGGCATCGAGCGGGCCGCGTCCGCGATGACGTGCGCGTCGCGGGCATCGGTCTTGGCCTCGCCGGGGTAGAGGTCGGCGATCCGCCGCATCGTCAGGCCCGGGAGATAGGCGACGCGGCAACCCGCGTCACGGGCCACTGCCAGTGGCAGGGCGCCTATGGAGGCGGGCTGGTCGACCACCACCAGAACAGTGCCGTGCTTGGCCTGGAGCTTGCTGAACACCTCGCGGAGCTTCGGCTCAGTGTTGGGCAGCCGCTTGTCGAAGACTTTCTTGCCTGCCGGAGTCAGGGCCGTGGCGTGGTGTTCCCCTTTACCGACGTCCAGGCCGAGGTAGACGTCAACATCGCCGTCACCGGTCACGTGCTTACTCCTGTGCTCGCGTTCTTCCCGGCCTCACCTGCGGCATCAGCGTGCCGGCATCCACGTTACGAAGAGAGTGCCTCCCCGGTTCGGGATCGGCTCTCGTGCCCCTAATCAGCGGTCTGCCAATGCCTCCGGTCCCGGTGACACCACCTTTTCGATCATCACCGACTGGGGGACCGAGTCATACCGGGGCCGAAGGCCGGGAGCCTCCTTGCGAGGCCACGAAGACGGTAACGGGGACCATGATCCGGGCCGGACGCGTCCGGCCGGTCTGGCGTCCGAGCCGGACGACCACGCGATCGGCCGCTCGCGCGGCGGCCTGACCACAAAGATCCACCTCGCCGTCGATTCCTCCTTCCAGGTCCTGGCCACCGCCGTCACCGCCGGCCAGCGGGGCGACGCGCCGCTGTTCACCGAGCTCATGAACCGCATCCGCGTTCCCCGCCTCGGCAGCGGCCGTCCGCGGACCCGGCCCGTTCACGTGCTCGCTGACCGGGCCTACTCCTCCCGCGAGATCCGCGAATACCTGCGACGGAGGCACATCCCGCACACCATCCCGGAGAAGCGGGACCAGGTGGGACACCGCCTCCGCCGGGGTTCGTCCGGAGGCCGTCCGCCCATCTTCGACCGCGAGAAATACAAGACCAGACACAAGGTCGAGAACCGGATCGGCTTGTTGAAGCAGGCCCGGGGCATCGCGACGCGCTACGACAAACTCGCCGTCCGCTATGAAGCCACCGTCCAACTCGCCCCGATACGGCAAGCATTGTGACCACATCTCAAACACGCCTTAGT
>NZ_JBEXYL010000258.1:0-2443 GCF_040630895.1 Streptomyces sp. NPDC005728 | reverse complement strand
CCGCGGGGCGCCCGGGGGGGCCCCGCACCGGCCCCCGGGCCCGTTTCCGCCGGGGGGCGGGCCTATTTGTTTCCCCGGTTTGCACCACCGTCCCCCGGGGGGGGCGGCCCAGGGGCCGCCGCACGCTGTCATTCAGACCACAGTCCGCTCCACGGGGATCCACAGCTCCGCATCCGCCTGCGTGGCATCCGGCGACAGCCGGGTCCGCAGGATCTCGGGGCCCGGCCGGCTCCGGTAGGGATTGGACGGGAACCACTGCGTGAACACGTCCCGCCAGAGGTACTGCAGCGCCTGCGGAAACGGCCCGGAGCTCTCGAAGACGGCCCACATCCCGGCCGGCACGGTGAGCGCATCCATGTCCTCGGGCACGGCGGCTCGGGTCACCACCCCGTGGTAGTAGTCGAGTTCGGTTCCTTCCGCCCGACTCGGGTCCAGGTTCTCACTCACCCCTACGATCCCCTGCGGCTCCTGATCAGACAGACTTTGCATGCGCTGCAGCGTCTCCTGCCCGATGCCACGGATGAAGTCGGCGATGGCCGGGTTCACCCCCTCGTACACGAGGGGGACCCGTACCTTCCTGCCGACCACACGGAACTCATCCTTCTCCACGACCCGGTATCGCATACTGCTACTCCCTTCGACGGTGAGGCGGAAGGACAGCCGTGGCTGGGACTGCAGACTCGCACCGGACCGCCTGGCCTCGCCGGGGCCGACGCCGTGCATGACGCGGAACGCACGCGCGAACGCCTCCCCCGACGTGTAGCCGTACCGCACCGCGATCTCCAACAGCGTCCGGTCCCCGGCCAGCACCTCGGCACCAGCGATCGTGAGCCGCCTGCGCCGGATGTACTCCGACAGCGGAATTCCCGCCAGCGCGGAGAACAGCCGCCGCAAGTGGTACTCCGAAGTCACCACGATCCGCGCCAGGTCGGCCCCCTCGATCCGCCGATCAAGGTGGCACTCGATGTGCTCCATGGCCTGGTTCAGCCGCTCCAGCACCCCGGCCTCCTTCCCTTTCGATCACTCACGTTAGGAAGGAACCACCCTGCCGGACCCGACATCCTGTGCCCGATCCGGTCGGGTACGAGAGGCGGCCGACGACCCGCGCACATCTGGCCCCCACCGGCAGCCAGGTTTCGAGTTCGGGGCGGTTCTTCGGTTCGGGGATGGTGTGCCGGAGGTGGCGTCTACGCAGGTAGCGCCGGTTGCGGCCGGAGCTGTATGCCCGGTCGCTTTGGGCCAGGATGTTGTTGACGGTGTCCGCAAGCAGGTATGTCGCTCGCGAACCCGATGGTGCAGGGTTCGTCACGCCTGCGCCGGCAGGTCCTGCAAGACGTGGCGATGTCCGTCCTTGCTTCAGGCCCTCGGGTCCCAGAGTCCTCCGGCCTCACCGCGGGCGAGGTGGCCGGCGTAGACACCGACCTTCCACACGATGACGGAACGGCACTCCTCCAGCGCCTGGATCTGTGCGTCGACACGCTGCCGGTGGATGTCGAGGAGCTGCAGGCGTTCCGCCTCGTTGCCCGGGCCTCGTCGCACCAGTTCGGCGAACCGCTTGAGGTCGGAGAGCGGCATACCGGACTCGCGGAGCTTGACGCAGATCAGCAGCCAGTCGACATCGACCGTGGTGTAGCGACGCCGGCCGCCGGCAGTGCGTTGGACCGGTCCGACCAGCAGGCCCTCGCGCTCGTAGTACCGCAGGGCGTGCACGCTGAGTCCGGTCCGTTCGGCCACCTCGCCGATGCCCAGGGGCTCCTCACTGCCTTGCCGTCTGCCGCTTCGCTTCCCGGTACCCGTTCGAGGCGGCCTGTCCCCGCGCCGGCCGGCGCCGGGCCATCATCCGCTGATAGCGGGCGAGCTTTGGCGCAGCCGTCTTGCCATGCTGCGGGTGGGGAAGGTCGTGCGTGTCACTGGTGGTGGTCGCACTCTCGCGTACGCCCCAGTCGATCCCGATCACGCGCCCGGTGGGTGCCAGGGGCTCGATGGGCGCGGGCACGACGAACGAGGCATACCACGCACCTGTGGCGTCCTGGTACACGCGCACGCTGGACGGGTCGGTCGGAAGCTCCCGCGACCACACCACCCTCTCCGCCCGGCGGCGCTGCGGCACACGGTCCTTGATGTCCTTCAGCGCGTTCGCACGGGACTTGCCGAAGTCGCGTACGAGCTGCTGCTGAGGAACACTCGACCCAGCAGCCAGCCACGGGATTGTGCGCCTTGCCTCGGTCAGCATCCGGTCCAGCGCAGCCGGACCGACCTTCTCACCCTCCGCGTGGGGCTTCTTCGAGCGGGCCACGCACTCGTTCCAGATCCACCGGCACCGGTCCCATTCCGCTTCCAGCGCACGCCGGGCCGCCTTCGACAGGCGCACACGGAAGGTGAACCGGGCATACCCGGCCTCCCCCGTGATCACTCCCGTCGCCATACACCCGAACCTACCCGG
>NZ_JBEXYL010000257.1:0-2444 GCF_040630895.1 Streptomyces sp. NPDC005728 | reverse complement strand
CGGAGAAGGTCATTCGCCGCGTACGGGAGGAAAGCCCTCAGAGCAGGACAGGGACGAGAGCCGCGTATAGGGCCGGACCTGCATAAACGCCCTCTTAGAGGGCATCTGATCAACGTTCACGCTCTTGTGGGTGGGATGTGCGTTTCGATTCGCCAGGTGGTGTGGATTCGCCGGTGAGTTCGCGGGACATTTTGTTAGCCATCGCCCAGTGGATCATCGTGCGGGATCTCTGCGGGAGGGCTTCGTAGTCTCGGGCCAGGCGGCGGTGTTGCATCAGCCGGCTGAAGGTCCGCTCGATCACCCATCGTTTCGGCAGTGGCTCGAACCCTTTCGTCCGTGACCGCTGGATCATTTCTCCCGATCCTCGCCGGCCTGCCCTCCGCGACCGGGCTGCGAGTGCCTCGGCGTGTGCCTCGTCGCGAGCCGATGCGCAGCCCAGGGCCACCTGATGCTAACGGGTACCCGGGTCAAGCTCAGCACGGATCTGCTTGCGGAGCTGGGCGCGGGCCTGTTCCACTGCAGTGGTCTCGGTGCTGAGCGTGGCCACGTGCCGCTCGTAGTCGATGTCGGACATCGCGCCTGGTGCGGTGGCGGCGTCGAGAAGCTCTTGGTCGCGCTCGACGCCTTCGTGCCAGAGCCGGGCGACGCGGGTCGAGGCGAAGGCGTCTACCCGTGCGCGCAGTTGGGTCAGCCGGAGTTCGGCGTCCGGGTCGGGTGGCACATCAAAGTCGGACGGGTAGCCTCGGGTGGGGGAGGCTTCAGCGCCATCGGCGGTCAGGAGCTCGACGTACAGGTCCGCCCTCCGCACCCACATACGTTCGTCGTGCGCCAGATTGCGTTGGCGTCGTGTCTGCAGCCAGGTCGCCGTCACCGATCCGGCCACGGCTATGACCCCGCCCACGGTGGTGCCGATCAAGCCAACGAGTTCGCTCTTCATGTGCGCAGTATGCGCGAGAGACCGCCGCGCAAAGGTGCGTTGATGCATCCGCTGTGGTTCAGAGCGCCCGCCTGACGGGCGCGGCACAGGGAGGGTGTCAGCCCCGCGTGGGACCCTTGGCGGATGCCCTGGCGGGTGTCGACCGCGAGGGTGATATACCACCGGGACGTGGGTAGTGCCATGGCGCACGGCCCGGAAACGTTTCGCCGTCGCCGACCCACGCTCGCCCCTGCCGACCGGATACACATAAGCCAACGCCCAACGGCATCCCCCACTCTCAGCTGCAAAGGATCACCACACTTGGAACTCGAAGCACCCACAGGCCGCCGGCCGGGACGAACCTGGAACATCCGGCTGACCGGCCACAGCGACCGCACGGCCTCCGTCACCTGCTCCTCTTCATGCAGCATGCCGCCCCGCTCGCGGGACTTGTCCGCACTACGCCGGTTCGCCGAAGCCCATGCAGCCGCTCACGCCCGAGCCGCCACCGTACGGCCCGACGCCGCCTGCGCCTGCCGTCAAGACCGGTGCACCGCGCACGAAGGCACCGAGGTGCACTGCGCCGGCGCCGTCGTTCTGCTGCTCCGGCATGACCCGGCCGTAGGACAGGTGTGGACCCTGTCCGAGGTCTGCTCCAGCTGCGCCCGGCTCCTCACCCACTGCCGTGTCATCGACCGTGCGCTGCGGCGCACGCGTCCTGCATCGCAGGATGAAACTCCAACAGGGCATCGGCCTTCCGCCACCGCATCCACCGTCCCCGGCGGATTCAGTGCCCCGGCAGAACCCGCCTATAGTGACGCACCGACATCTGTGCCAGAGCGCCGCCGTTCCGGCAACGACCGCCGGCGCAGCCGCGGGCAGGGTTCAAGGCAGCGCTGAGCGACCACGCCTCCAGAATCGGCAGGCCCCGTGGTGCGAGGTCTGATGGCCGACCTCGAAGAAGAGCTGCGCTGTGGCCCCTCGACGGGCGCGGCGACTACCGGCTGCGCATCCAGGCACGTGGCCGGGACGCCGCCGTCGATCGCGCCCCGGACGAGATCACCGAGTGATGCCTCATCCAGATGTGGCCCGCCCCGATTCACGGGGGTGTCGGTGCTAGTAGAGACCGACAGCTACGGAGCTTCCGTCCGGGAGCGCTGACCAATGCCAAAGGACAGGGGAGCACGCTCATGCGGACATCCGCAGGCTCGTGGCCTATCCGGCAGTTTCGGGCCGGGCCTCGTCGGTGGGTGCCGCTGTCGGCTCCGATGCAGGGGCGGCGGTGTAGTAGACGGAGCTGCCCTGCTTGGTCCGCTGGGCCAGGCTCTTGGCGACGAGGTTTTCGAGGGTGGTGCGCACGACAGTGGTCGCGATGTTGCGGTCGGGGTGCGCATTGCCGAGTGCCTCGGAGACTTCCGCTGCGGAGCGTGGTCCGCTCTGCTCGGTGAGGTGACGGTGGATGAGGTCGACCAGGGTGGTCCCAGTCCTCTTCGTGGCCGTCTTCTTGGCAACGGGCTTCTTGACGGAC
>NZ_JBEXYL010000256.1:0-2550 GCF_040630895.1 Streptomyces sp. NPDC005728 | reverse complement strand
GGGCCGGACGAAGCCTCGGCGAAGCCGGCCAGGCCACCGCTGATCACCCGGGCGGCGGCCCAGGGCACCGTGCCGAGCCGGGCCTGTGCCCGGCTCAGTGCTGCCTCGGCGTCCAGCATGGCCTGCAGCCATGCGCCGTCGGACACTGCGGCGGCGACGGGGGTGTGCGCCCAGACGGGCGCGAGCAGGCCGGAATCCAGCTGCACCCCGGCAGGGTCTGCGGCCGCGTCCGGGGTGAGGGTGGTGTCAGTGGGCATGGGTGAGTCCTTGTTCGGTGGGTGCGTCCTCGCCGTCCGCCCTCTGCCCGGCGGCGCCGGCCCGCTCCCCCGCGCCGGCGCCGTGCGTATCCCGGCACAGGCCGGTGCCGCAGGCCAGTGCCGCGCGGGCGATGGCGTCGGAGTCCGTGAGCGTGACCGAGTTGACGCCGGGCCGGATACCGGCGGCCGTCACCCAGTGCACCGACTCGGTGGGCACCCCGAAGGCGAAGCGGCGCGGATGCGCAACGCCGCCTGCGTCGATCAGACGGAACGGCCGCTCGGTGACGGCCAGTCCGTCGGTCTCGTAGCTGCCTCCCGAACGGGTGCGGATGCGGTAGGCGGTGCACTGTCCGTCGGCCAGCAGGCGGCGCAGGAGCGGGTCGTCGGTGCGGCGCAGCGTGATCGCGGGCAGGCGTGCCTCGACGAGGGCGCCGACCCGCACGGCCGAGTGGGGCACGAGCGGTGAGCTGACGCGGTATCCGGTGCGGTCGGCCTCCACCCGCAGGCCCGGCCCGACGACACGCAGCACGTCGGCCTCGATCAGCGCGATCATCTCCTCGACCCGCCGGGCCGGCGGGCCGATCGACAGATACGCGTTCAGCGGGGTGTACCAGTGGTCCAGGTCGGTGCGGTAGGAGTCGCCGTGCAGGCCGCCGTGGTCGACCGCGAGGCGGATCTCGTTGCGCAGGTCCCGCAGGACGTCGAGTGCCGCCTTGAGCGGGCCGCTGACGTTGCCGGACCTGGCTTCGGCGATGTCCTCGCGCAGGTGGTCCAGGAGCCAGCCGGTGAAATCGTCGGGGCCGGTGAACTCCCGGTCCCGGTAGGGGCGGGCGAGCAGTTCCCAGTCCCACCGGTCCTTCTCGCCGATGCCGTACGCCGCCAGGACGGCATCACTGTGCCGCCGGTCCGGGCCGGTGGCCAGGTAGTCGTCCTGGAACTGCTGCGCCTCGAGGTCGTCTCCGCGCAAGGTGAGCAGCGTGCGGTAGTAGACGGTCTCGACCTCCTGGGAGATCAGCGGCCACAGGTGGTCCTTGAAGTCGAGTCCGTGCTGCTGGTGGGTGCGGCGCAGCTCGGCGATGCGGCCGGCGGTGAGCCTCAGCGGCTCGTGCCGGCCGTGGGGGCCCTTCTCGTTCTCGCCGCGGGCCTGGTACGGGATGCCGCGCCGGGAGCCGGCGTAGAGCTGCGGCTCGAGCCCCGAGGGGTGGTAGACGAGCCGGCCGGCCGTCCGGGCGAAGGAGCCGCCGCGGCCGGCGGTGAGCTGGGCCATGTAGTCGAAGAAGTTCAGCCCGAGGCCGCGCAGCAGCACCGTCGTGCCCGGTGCCAGCATGTCCAGGTCGACGTCTGCGGGGTTGGCCGGCGCGATGTGGGTGAGGTTCGCTTCCCGGGCCCGGCCGGCGAACTCCTTCTCGGCGGCGTCCGCGCGCTCGGGCAGGTGTCCCTGGCACAGGATCACGGCGTCCAGGTCCCGCAGCACGGTTCCGTCGCTGAGCTGCACCCGCTGGCGGGGGTGGTCCCCGGGCGTTTCCTCGTCGTCCAGGGCGACGGCGAGGAAGGGGTGTGCGCTGACCGTCAGTCCGGCGGGTGCGCCGTCGGTGATGCGCTGGTACGCCCAGTGCAGGTAGCGGCCGTAGAACGCACGGGTGGGGTAGGTGTCGGGGCCGATCCGGCGGGCTTCGCTAAGGACGTGCGCCGGATGGGCGTCGCCCTGCTCGCCCGCGGCGAGGGTGAGGGCCCATTCGTGCAGGCTCGGTCCCGGCTCCAGCGGGCCCAGCAGGTCCACGCTGGCGTCGGTGAACACCGATATCTGTCCGGCCACGGTGTTCATGAGCAGGTGAGGGGACTGGTCGGTGCGCCACACCTTGCCGGGGCCGGGCGGGTAGGGGTCGACCACATGGACGTGGACGGTGTGGCCCTCGGGCTGCGAGCGGGCGTTGGCGCACAGTCGCTCGACAACCGAGAGGCCGCGCGGGCCGGCACCTATCACGCACACAGTGCAATGTCTCGTCGTCATGTTTCCTTCTGCCGGTGTCGAGCAGCGGCGAGGGCCACCGAGGGGCGAAGTGGGCGGGCGCGGCGCGGGATGCGGGTGGTCGGGCCGTTTCACCGGGCACCTGCGAGGATGCCCCGGCCTTCAGACCGGGGAGGAATCGGACCCCTGCGGAGCAGGGCAGAGGCAGCCGGATCGCCGCCAGGGCGATCCGGCGTCCATCCCACGACTGGGTGAGGCAGCTGCCCGCAATGATCTTTTGGTTTGACGCCCGGGGGGGGGGTTTGTCGCGACTCCAACATTGGA
>NZ_JBEXYL010000255.1:0-2605 GCF_040630895.1 Streptomyces sp. NPDC005728 | reverse complement strand
TTGAAGTACTTCGCTTCGGGGTGGTGGATCACGATCGCGTCCGTGGACTGTTCGGGGTGGAGCTGGAACTCCTCGGAGAGGTGGACGCCGATGCGTTCCGGCTGGAGCAGGTCGGCGATCTTGGCGCGGTCCTCCAGGTTCGGGCAGGCGCCGTAGCCGAGGGAGAAGCGGGCGCCCCGGTATTTCAGGGCGAACATGTCCTGCATCTCGCTGGGGTCCTCGCCGGCGAAGCCCAGTTCGCTGCGGACCCGGGCGTGCCAGTACTCGGCGAGTGCCTCGGCCAGCTGGACGGACAGGCCGTGCAGTTCGAGGTAGTCGCGGTATGCGTTCGCCTCGAACATGCGCGCCGTCTCCTCACCGATCCGCGAGCCGACGGTGACGACCTGGAGACCGACCACGTCGGTCTCCCCCGCCTCCTCCGGGCGGAAGAAGTCGGCCAGGCACAGCCTGCGGCCACGGCGCTGGCGCGGGAAGGTGAACCGCGTGCGCTCGTTGCCCCGCTCGTCCAGGATGATCAGGTCGTCGTCCTTGGACACGCACGGGAAGTAGCCGTAGACCACGGCTGCTTCCAGCAGGTTGTCGGTCTGCAGCCGATCCAGCAGACCGCGCAGCCGCGGCCGGCCCTCGGTCTCCACCAGGTCCTCGTAGGAGGGTCCCTCCCCGGTGCGGGCCTGCTTGAGTCCCCACTGGCCCTTGAACAGCGCGCCCTCGTCCAGCCAGCTCGCGTACTCCTTGAGCTGGATGCCCTTGATGACCCGGGTGTCCCAGAACGGCGGGGTGGGGATGCGGTTGTCGGTGGCGACGTCGGAGCGGACGTGGCCCTCCTCCGGGCGCTCCTCGACCTGGACGGCCGCCGCGGCACGGACCCGGCGCTGCTTGAGCTCGGGCAGCTGAGCACCGGGCACACCCCGCTTGACGCCGATCAGCGCGTCCATCAGGCGCAAGCCCTCGAACGCGTCACGGGCGTAACGGACCTCGCCCTCGTAGATCTCGTGGAGGTCCTGCTCGACATACGCCCGCGTCAGGGCCGCGCCGCCCAGGATCACGGGATAGTCGGCGGCCAGACCGCGCTGGTTCAGCTCCTCCAGGTTCTCCTTCATGATCACCGTGGACTTGACCAGGAGCCCGGACATGCCGATCACATCCGCCCGGTGCTCCTCGGCGGCCTCCAGGATCGCGGAGACAGGCTGCTTGATGCCGAGATTGACGACGTTGTAGCCGTTGTTGGACAGGATGATGTCGACGAGGTTCTTGCCGATGTCGTGCACGTCACCGCGCACCGTCGCCAGCACGATCGTGCCCTTGCCCTCGGAATCCGACTTCTCCATGTGCGGCTCCAGATAGGCGACCGCGGTCTTCATCACCTCGGCCGACTGAAGCACGAACGGCAACTGCATCTGACCCGAACCGAACAGCTCACCGACGACCTTCATACCCTCCAGCAGCGTCTCGTTGACGATGTCCAGAGCGGGACGGGTCGTCAGCGCCTCATCGAGATCGGCCTCCAGACCGTTCTTCTCACCGTCGATGATCCGCCGCTTGAGACGCTCCTCCAGCGGCAGCGCCGCCAGCTCCTCCGCCTTCCCCGCCTTCAGGGACTTCGCCGTGGCGCCCTCGAACAGGGCCATCAGCTTCTGGAGAGGGTCGTAGCCCTCGGCGCGGCGGTCGTAGACCAGATCGAGCGCCGTCTGCACCTCCTCCTCGCTGAACCGGGCGATCGGAAGGATCTTCGAGGCGTGCACGATCGCCGAGTCCAGCCCCGCCCTGACGCACTCGTCCAGGAACACAGAGTTCAGCAGAATCCGCGCGGCCGGGTTGAGACCGAAGGAGATGTTCGACAGGCCCAGCGTGGTCTGGACGTCCGGGTGCCGCTCCTTGAGCCGGCGGATCGCCTCGATGGTGGCGATGCCGTCCTTGCGGGACTCCTCCTGACCGGTACAGATGGTGAAGGTCAGGGTGTCGATGAGGATGTCCGACTCGTGGATGCCCCAGTTCCCGGTCAGATCGTCGATGAGCCGCTCGGCGATCTCGACCTTCTTCTCCGGGGTACGGGCCTGGCCCTCCTCGTCGATGGTCAGCGCGATCAGCGCGGCACCGTGCTCCTGCGCCAGCCCCGTGACCTTCGCGAACCGCGACTCGGGCCCGTCCCCGTCCTCGTAGTTCACAGAGTTGATCACCGCGCGGCCGCCGAGCTTCTCCAGACCCGCCCGGATGACCTCGACCTCGGTCGAATCCAGCACGATCGGAAGCGTGGAGGCCGTCGCGAAGCGGCCGGCCAGCTCCTCCATGTCCGCGACACCGTCCCGGCCGACGTAGTCCACGCAGAGGTCGAGCAGGTGCGCGCCCTCGCGGATCTGCTCCCGCGCCATCTCCACACAGTCGTCCCAGCGAGCCTCCAGCATCGCCTCACGGAACTTCTTCGAACCGTTGGCGTTCGTGCGCTCACCGATGGCCAGATAGGAGGTGTCCTGCCGGAACGGCACCGTCTGATAAAGGGAGGCGGCACCGGGCTCGGGCCGCGGATCGCGCTCAGGTGGGGTGACGCCCCGCACACGCTCCACGACCTGGCGCAAGTGCTCAGGGGTGGTGCCGCAGCAGCCGCCGA
>NZ_JBEXYL010000254.1:0-2631 GCF_040630895.1 Streptomyces sp. NPDC005728 | reverse complement strand
ACTGGATGGCCGTGTCCTCCTACGGCGCGGGCACCCAGTCCTCCGGTGTCGTGCGGATCCTCAAGGCCAGGAAGTCGGTCGGCGACAGGTCCGCGTCCACGCCGAGGTCGGCCATCGTGGCGAGGTAAGCGTCCCGCAGCCGGTTGTACCAGCCGTCCAGGTAGCGGCCGTTCTCGTAGCGCACCCACGCCTCGACCGGCCGCACCTCGTAGCCCAACTCCACCGCGTACGCCACGGTCGGTGTCGCGTACCAGGCCGGGCCTTCGGGACGCTCGCCCTTCGGCGTGAACGGGCTGGGCAGCAGACTTGCGTCCAGCTCCGCCCACTTGTCCTTGGCAGCCTTCACCCTCGACAGGTCGACGTGGGACAGGTCCACCAGCCACGAGCCGGGCAGCTTCGCATCGAACACCGGCGCCTTGACGTGCGTCGGCTCGCCGAGACCGACGACCAGGCCGTTGGCGCCAGCGGCGAAGGCCATGTTCACGTCGATGCCGACCAGGAACCGGTTCATGCACTCGGCGTCGGTGAGCGGCCGCGCCCAGTCGTACGCCTCCTCGAACAGCTTCTCGCCGGGGCCGCGGACGTGGAAGCGCGGCAGGTCCTTGAGCAGCGGGTGCCCGTCCGGGGCCTCGCACGGCGCACAGTCCACCGGCTCCTTCCCCAACGAGCCGGGGTTGTGCTCGGAGTGCCGCTTGCCGTCGGCGTCGAGCTCGGAGGCGCGGGTCGGCGGATGCAGAGCGGTCATCAGCTCCAGACCGGTGACAGCCGTGGAGCCGCGCGGCGTCATCACCCGGGACGCGTACACACCCAGGAGCCGGGCAAGTTCCGCCGGCGGCAGCTGGGCCGCCTCGCCCCAGTGGCGGGAGTCGAGTGCGTGCCAGGACGGGATGCACAGCTGGACGCAGGCCCGCTCCGAGCCCTTGGCCGGGCGGTAGATCCGCGCCCACGGCCCGAACCCGCGCTTCGTCAGCTTCCACTCCGCGCGGGCCAACTGCTTGATGACCTTGTGTCCCTCGGGGAGCCGCCCGGCAAGCCGCTCTTCCTTGGTGAGGCTGACCGGCAGGCCGTAGCGCTCGCACGCGGCCTCGGTGAGTACGAGCAGCGGGTCGGCGTCCCTGCCCGGCCCGGACAACTTCGGCTGCCCCAGCTTCGCCTCCTTCAGCGTCCAGTCCACCAGCGCCGGGATGCTCTTCGCGGGCACGTCAAGGACCAGGCCGCCCGTGCAGTACGCCAACACCTGGTCGTCTTCGACGTCGACGACCGCCAGCGGACCGTTCTCGAAGCGCGGGTCGGCTCCGCCCTCAGGGGTGCCGGCGGGGGCGGCCTTCTTCGCGCCGGGACGCCGAGACGTCGACGACGTCCTGGCGGTGCGCGCCGGACGCGACACGGCGGCCGGATCTGGAACGGCGGCTACGCGGGACTGGGTGCCCTCCACAGTGGCCGCGCCTTGGGTCGCCTGCCCCGTAGACAGGGTCTGTGTTTCCGCCGAGGATGTCTGGCCGGTGAATGCCTCAGGGGCTGCCGTGTCCTGCGCGGGCGTGGCAGAGGTGGGGTCGGCGGGGAACCGCTCCGCCCATCCGTCAAGGAGCCGCTGATAGGCCTGGCGGCGCGGGGGGCGCGGCTCGGCACGGCCGGCCTCCCAGTTCTTCACCGTCTGCGTCGTCGTCTGCAGCACCTGCGCGAGCCGGACCTGGGTGACCCCCGCCGCCTCGCGCAGCCGTCCCCGCTCGGCAGGCTCGGGCATCTCCGGCTCGCCGGCGAGCAGCGCCTCCACGGCAGCGAACAGCTCATCCTCCGTCGGCACGCTCCACCTCCACCCCAAACCCTAGCACAACTTATCCCTGGATTTGAGTTCAGCTTATCCTTGGATTTACCCTCTGATGTTTGATCAAGTTGGGGCTGGTGACGGTGTTGCACTGTCGGGGCAGGAGCGCATGCAGGACCGGGCCCTTGACGGCGGGCGGCCTCCCTCACCGCACTCCTCCGCGAGAAGGCTGCGGCCGAGCGCAGCGACTCAAGCTCCTGGGGCGACGCCAAGATCTCGACGCATCGCTTCACGGAGGGCTCGGGCGGCAGCCTCGTACGACGCGCGCTTGGCCCGGTACGTCTCGTCCTGGGAAGTGGCTCCGTTCAGCACTTGGTCCCGAAAATCACGCAGCGCTGCGTGTACCCGATCAGTGAGCGCGAGTACCTCCGCCGGCGCGCAGAGTTGCACTTGGTGGCGGAGCTCGTAGGCACCGCTCTCGCGCACTCTGTCGCGCACCAGTCGGGCCCGATCCTCCGGCGAGTCCTGGACGTTGTGGGCGATGTCGCGTAGCTGGCTCCGGGTCCGGGAGAGAGCGATGAGGTACTCGCCATACACCTGGCGCCGAAGCTGCTCGTCGCGGGCTTCCTTGTCACGGCGTGATCGTGCACGGTCGACGGCGAGTGTCGATCCGACACCGAGTAGCGCGCCGAGACCGGTGCCCACAAGAGTTCCCCAGTCCACTGTGCCCCCGACCGGCGACGCAACTGAGCGGTCAGCCTTCAGCGAGACTACTGACTTCGGCTCGTCAAGGTGACGTTGGGTCGTCGGGGGTCAGGCCGGTGCCTGCTATGAAGCCGTTGAGGGTGTCGGGCCGGTACTGGAGG
>NZ_JBEXYL010000253.1:0-2704 GCF_040630895.1 Streptomyces sp. NPDC005728 | reverse complement strand
GCTCGCCGTCTGACGCCGCAGGAGCCGCCGCCATGAGCACCACGACCCTCGAAAAGACACAGACGGAGCCGGCTCCGGCCGTGCAGCGCCTTCACCATGGCCTTGAACTCGTCGACCTGCTGACCCCGGCTGCCGAAGGCCGCGTAGGCATGGTGCGGGGCGAAGAAGCCGATGGTGTTGTAGCCCCAGTAGTTGGCCAGGCCCCGGTCCTGCAACACGCCGTCCTGCACGAACTGGTGGACCGGCATCAGCTCCACCGCGGTGACGCCGAGCGAGGTCAGGTGCTCGAGGACCGCGGGGTGCGCGAGGCCCGCGTAGGTGCCGCGCAGCCGCTCGGGGACCTCCGGGTGGGTGCGGGTCATACCGCGCACGTGGGCCTCGTAGATGACGGAGTCGGCGTACGCCCGCTGCGGTGGGCGGTCGTCGCCCCAGTCGAAGTACGGGTCGGTGACCACCCCCAGCATCGAGTGCCCCGCGCTGTCCCCCGGGGAGGGTCCGTCCGCCGCGCGCTCGTAGAGCGAGGTGTCGTTGTCGATCTGGCCGTCCACCGCCCGGGCGTAGGGGTCGAGCAGCAGCTTCGCCGGGTTGCACCGGTGGCCGAGGGACGGCTGCCAGGGGCCGTACACGCGGTAGCCGTAGCGTTGCCCCGGCCCGACTCCGGGCAGGTAGGCGTGCCACACGAACCCGTCCACCTCGTACAGCGGGACGGACCTCTCGGCCCCGGCGTCGTCCACCAGGATCAGCTGGACATGCTCGGCGACCTCGCTGAACAGGGCGAAGTTGGTGCCCTGACCGTCGAAGGCGGCCCCCAACGGGTAGGGGTGCCCGCTCCACGCGGGCACCCCTTTCCGGGACTTGCGTGCCCTCACCGGGCACCCTCCAGGGCGTGGTCCGCGGCCGCCGCCGGGGCGGCCAGGGCGGCCACCGGGATCGCACGGGGCACTCGGAGCCCCCGGCGCAGGTTCGGCGCGGGGGCGACCGGGACCAGCGGGACGCGCTCGCCGGCGCGGGCGCGTTGCGAGAACCAGATGATCTTGGTGCCGGTCTCCGAGGCACAGCAGCCCCAGCCGTCGCTCATGGCGGCGATGTCCGCCAGGCACGCCCGTAGGTCCTGGTCCGGGCGCAGGTCCCGGTCGTCACCCCCGACGGCCGTGATGAGGTGCTGGCGGTTCCACCACATCTCGATCGACATGTCCTTGTCCGTGGCGTGCTCGTCGATCGCACGCAACAGCAGTTCGGTGCCGTGGCACACGGGGACCACGAGGTTCTCGAGGTCCCAGTAGCGAAGGTGGGCGGCCAGGATGCGGCTGACATGTCCCACCCGTTCCGGGCTGACTTCCACGTCCAGGTGGTAGTAGCAGGGCACTGCGGTCTTCATCGTCGCTTGCTCCTCACCCGCGAAGCTCCCGCTCCCCTCGCCCCGTCCAGGAGGGATCCCGGACACCGAGCGTGAGCGCTGATCGCTTCTGAGTCACCTCCACAGTGGGCGCACTACGCCATTCGTGCAACACGAGCGCCCCGAACGGCCGGATGGTTGAAGGTCCAACAGGACGTTGCGTGGTCGTCCGTGCACCATGAGTGAAAGCCTCGATCGCCGTAACGGTGCCGTGCCTTCCCCTGCGCGGACGCCACCCGACCGTCGGGAACGCGCCCAGTCGAGAGCGTGGAAGGTGAAGAGGGTCATGCTGCTACCCGCCAAGGCCGAAGTGGCCCGGCAGTTGCGGCGTTACCGGGCATGGGAGCGCGTGATGCTCGCCAAGCCCCACGACCGCACCGTCCGGGCCACTTTCGAGGACTCGGGCTACACCTTGTGCGTGCTGATGGGAAAGCGCTGCGCCCGGGAGGCAGCGGACGCGGCAGAACGCTATCTGCGCTCCAGTCTGGCCGGCTATCTGAGCGAGCAGGACGGGCGGCCGCAGCCGGGCCGGGCGGGCCGCCGGGCACCGCCACCGGAGCGGCGTTCCACGGCGCCAAGTCCCTGATCTGGCACCGTTCACTGCGTTCCCCACGGAACGGCGGCAGCCGGACCGTTTCTCGGATCGCGAAGCCGGGCCCGGTGCCCGGCTTCGCGCACGGCGGAGGTGAGATCCATGCGCAGGACCCCGGCCATCGGTCGTGTACCGGTACGAGACGTCCGGCCGGCCGTGGAGTGCGGCAGGCGCCCGGCGAAAGCGGTGACCGGGGAGACCTTCCAGGTCACTGCCACCGTGTTCCGGGAGGGGCATGACGCCGTCGGCGCCAACGTCGTCCTGCGGGATCCGTCCGGCCGCCGCGGCCCCTGGACGCCGATGCGCGAACTGTCCCCCGGCAGCGATCTCTGGGGTGCGGAGGTCACCCCGGACGTGACCGGCCGCTGGAGCTTCCGTGTGGAGGCCTGGAGCCATCCGCTGGCGACCTGGCGGCACACCGCCTCCGTCAAGGTGCCGGCGGGCATCGACACGGGCCTGGTCCTGGAGGAGGGCGCCGACCTCTACGAGCGCGCTGCCGCCGGAGTACCGAGGGGACCGGACCGGGACCTGGTGCTGGACGCCGCGCACGCGCTCGGCGACGACACGCTCTCGGTGCACCACCGCCTGAAGGCCGCGTTGTCCCCGGAGGTGGACGCGGTGCTGTCCCGGTACCCGCTGCGGGAGTTGGTCACGGCCTCCGAGCCGCTGCCGCTGCTGGTGGAGCGGGAGCGGGCGCTGTACGGCTCGTGGTACGA
>NZ_JBEXYL010000252.1:0-2751 GCF_040630895.1 Streptomyces sp. NPDC005728 | reverse complement strand
AGACCGCCACCATCCTCGGCGATGCGCACATGTGAACCCCGACGCCAAACCGCGATCTTCGACGCGCCACCGCCAACCATGCACGAGCTCGTTAGTAGGACTCCGTTAGGTCTTCACGTCGGGCCTGTTCGGGAGCATGTTGGGTGTGTGGACGCACATCAAGTGAACCGTGTCCGGGCGAAGTTAGCGCTATTCGTGGCCGATGTGTTCGCCTCGGTGCCGCGGAAGGATCAGCGGGCCAAGGGCGACTGCTACCTACGGGGACTGATGCTGGACGGCCGCCGCAAGTCGATCCAGGCGATGGCCTCGCGGCTGCCGGACGGCAACGAGCAGAACTTGCAGCAGTTCGTGAACCAGTCCACCTGGGATCCCGTCCCGGTGCAGCGGCACATCTGCGAACGGATGCTCCCGCTCGTCGAACCGACGGCCTGGGTGATCGACGATGTGTCGGTGCCCAAGGACGGCCGGATGTCGGTCGCTGTGGCTCCGCAGTACTGCGGAGCGTTGGGCAAACGTGCCAACTACCAGGCCGCCGTCAGCGTTCACGCCGCCACCGATACTGCCTCCTGCCCACTGCAATGGCGCCTGTTCCTGCCCAAGGAGTGGACCCAGGACTCCGACCGCCGGATGCTCACTCGCGTCCCGCCGGAGGTCACGCACCGAGAGAAGTGGCGTCTGGCCCTGGACATGCTCGACACACTCGCCGAGTGGTGCATGACGCCACCGGTCGTGGTGGCCGACGCCGCCTACGGCACCAACTCCCGTTTCCGGGCCGCACTGTCCGACCGCGGAATCGACTACGTGCTGGCCGTCCGGGCTGACGTGGTCGCCCATCCGTTCGACGCGACGCCTGCGGCCCCGGACCGCAACGGGGCGACCGGCTGCTGGCCCCAGCCCCGCTACCGACAGCCCGCACACTCGGTGGCAGCCCTGGCCGCCGGCCTCGGACACGAAGCATTCACCGCCGTGACCTGGCGGCAAGGCTCGCGAGGAGAGTTACGTTCCCGCTTCGCCGCCTTCCGCGTCCGGCCCGCCGGCAAAGCCGTCGAGCGTCCCATCCGAGCAGCCGCCTCAGCCGAGCAGGGCTGGTGGGACGGAGCTCTGCCCGACTGCTGGCTGCTGATCGAATGGCCTCAGGACGCCGAGGCTCCCACCGACTACTGGCTGTCCAACCTGCCGCCCGACACGCCGATCGCCGATCTGGTGCGTCTGGCCAAGGTCCGCTGGCGCATCGAGCACGACTACCGCGAACTCAAGCACGGCCTGGGCCTGGACCACTTCGAAGGCCGTTCCTGGCCGGGCTGGCACCACCACATCACCCTCGTGACCGCCGCGCACGCCTTCCTCACCGAACAGCGCTTGTCCCCAAAAGTCCCGGCTCCGGCCTCACCATCTACCAGGTCCTCGATGCCCTCCAGAACACCCTGAGGTGCTGGACCGGCATCTGCACCACCTGCCACCAACCCCTGCCCACCAGGCCACACCCGACACCAAGATCAAGACAGACCTAACGGAGTCCTATTAGGCAAGTCTGTTGTCGGGAGTGAAGTTGTCGGGCCCCGCACGGTGGCCTACGACCCGGATCTCACCTCACGCGCTAAGCACTTCTGTGAGCTGGTCGCGTGGCTTCCCAACGAGGCCGCCATGCAGAGTCTCGGCGCGGGTGCGGACGAGTCCGGTGCGGAAGCCCTTGGGGAGGTGCTGCCACACCTCGGTCGCCATGTCGGCAGCGCCCTGTGGGTCGCGGCCGGCGAGCAGGCATTGCGCGTTGTCCAATGCCAGCAGGGCCCGCGTCATGACGGAGGGCGCGAAATCAGAATTGCCGAACCGGGTGGCGTTGCGGCGCTCGGCAGGGCCGGTTTCCTTGCAGCGAACCCTCTAGTCCCAAGGATGCGGTTCGGCCGGAAACGGTCGGGCCTGCGCCGTGGTCGTAGCTCCGGACAGCAGAGTCGCTCCGGCCAGGACGGTCGCCGCTAACGCCATGATCTTCTTCATGATGCTGATCAGATCATGATGGGAATGCCGCCAATAGGCACCCTTGAGCCGAACTAGCGTTCCACATTAGCCGCTCCACACCGACCCAGCCCGCGCCACCTACCTCCTCCGCGCCCTTCCTTCCTGACGAACCTCGAAGCCAACCACTGACGGTCGATCCACTCCGCAGACTGCCGCCCGCGACCAGCGTGAGCCTCCTGGAAAACCGGCACACCGGCCCTTCGACCCACGACTTCAAGTTGGCGGAGGCTCACTGAGCCTGGCTGCACACACCGGCAACAGCACTGTCCACAGCGTCGACATGGACGTACTCACCCACCTGAGCAGGCACTCGACCCATCAGGCCGCAGAACCACTCGACCAACTGGCCGCTGTGCGCGCACCAGCAGCCTGGCACCACAACCGGTACACCCACGAGGTGTTCTGGGAACTGTTCGTGCATCACTCAAGGGTGCGGCCTGCAGCGCGGCGTCTGCGGCCGACCGTCTGCTGCACGTTCTCACACCGAACCCCGCACAAACCCAGACGCAGGAAGACGTTGCCCGCACAGCACAAACAGGGCCTCTCACCCGTATCATCCCTCCACCAGGGCACACTGCGGCGGCCGGAGATCATCCCTGACCCGCTGCAACCGCCCGCCAGGGCTTCGCCCCAGCCACCGACCGAGGAGAGACGCATGTCCGAAGACACAGCTACCACCACCGAGTTGACTTCGCAGTACATCAGCCAAGTGACCAGCGACCTCGAACGTAACGT
>NZ_JBEXYL010000251.1:0-2763 GCF_040630895.1 Streptomyces sp. NPDC005728 | reverse complement strand
GGGTGTGGTTGGCGGTACGGCCTGAGCCGACGACGCCCTTGGTCAGCTGGGCCACCAGTTCGGGGGTGACCACGTCGGCGGCGGTGCGGGCGCCTGCGGGGGCGGGCGCGAGGGGGTTGGTGCCGGTGATGTCCGGGGCCTGCGAGTCCGTCATGACGCGCAGGGTATGCCGCAGCGGCAACACGAGGTGCATGTGTCCGCTATGTTACGTACAACCCTATATCCCTCTTGCGGACCTCGATGGCGCCACTGCCGCCGAAGTGGGCGGGGACGACCAGGGCCCGCTCGTCGACGGCGCGGTCGAGCCCCCGGAGGGCAAGCTGTGCGGCGCCGGCTGCTGCGCCGTTCATGGACGCTCACGGCGCCGACAGGACGCCGCTGCGCCCCACGTGCCACCTGGGGGTCCCCAGGCCCTGTAGGGCACTCGGGGAGGCACGATTGCCCGCAGCTCAGCGCCCTGAAGGCCCGCAGTTCAACGACCCCCTACCGAGCCGCCCCCAACCCGCCCTACCATGCCAAGCCCGCACACGCAGCACCTGCCGTGCGGGCAGGAGGCACCATGCGCCATCGCCCCCACCGTCCCGTCCAAGGCATGTTCAGCGGCACCGGACTCATCACCCTGTGCCTTGCGGCAACGGCCACAGCACTGCTCTCTTCGATCTGGTGGTACGCCGGCGCATCGGACGCGGCCGGCGCGAACGTACGCAGCGCACCGACTGTGACAACCCCATTCGGCCCGCTGTCCGCACAGGACCTGGACTTCATCACCAAGGCCCGCCTCGCGGGCCTGTGGGAGCTGCCCGCCGGACAGCTGGCGGAGCGCAAGGGCACCACCGAGGCCGTACGCGAAGCCGGGCACCACCTTGTCGACGGGCACACCTCCCTCGACACGCACGTGCGCACCACGGCCTCCCGGCTTCGCGTTCCCCTGCCCAACGAGCCCAACGAGCAGCAGAAGCAGTGGCTCGCCACCCTGACCGCGGCCATGGGCCAGGAGTTCGACCGGCAGTTCGCGGCCATCCTCAGGCTCGCGCACGGCCGGGTGTTCTCGCTCGTCGCCCAAGTCCGCGCCGGCACCCAGAACTCGCTGGTCCGCAGCCTCGGCGACGACGCCAACGCGACCGTGCTGGATCACATCAAGATCCTGGAGGCGACGAGGCTCGTCGACTTCTCCGCGCTGGCCCGTGACCTGGCGGCGGTTCCCTCCCCCGTGCCCGCGCCCCCAGCGGCCAACCCCACCTCAGCGGTTCCTGTTGCACCCTAGCCGTCCACGACGTACTCGCTGCCGACCCCGCCTTCAGCCCGGGCCCCGGCGAACAGCCCCTAACCTGCAAAGGCGCGTCCTACGGCGGTTGGCAGGTCTCATGCCGGAGCGCAAGAACAGCAGTGTGTGACCTTCCGCGAGTACAGAACATCACCCGCCCGCTCGAACGCGATCGCACAGGTGTAGCCGCCGATCTCGAGCGGCAGGACCAGGCGCCCGCTGTCGGCGGCTTGTTCTTGGCGCTCTACCGGGAGCCCCCGAGAGGTCCGAGCGTGCCGTCGGTCCGCACCGAAGGCCGGATCGAGGACATAACCATGTACTGCGGCTGTTCCATGCAGAAACGGTGTCACGGAGATTGTCAGGTCTCTGTGCGTCGTGATGAACAGCCTGCAAGGACGTTGTTCCTGGCTGCCACGTTTGGCTCCAGCGTCAGGCGGCCGAGTCGACTGGTCATCCGCTGCTGCCCTCGCAAACCTCGGGCAATCAGAGCCACCCGGGTTCGCCTGAGACCACGTCTTGCCACGTTGCCGCATGGCCTCAGAGGTGCATCGTTACTCCGCAGCCCTGGCCGTCAACAGCACCGGCAGGAGGCGTCGGGTCGCGTACTCGTCGCGGGCCGTAGCGAGCGTACGCAGGATGAGCTCCACCGATTCCTTGCCGTATATCTTGTCCCCAGCGCCCCGGAAGATCCGCATCAACTTCAGCCGATCCTCGATCAAAGCGATCGCCCAGTCCCGCAGGTCCCGACGGGTGAAGCTGGTGAAGCCCGCCGCGCGCAGCTGATCCAGGCGCTCTGCCACCGGAGTGGTGAAGAAGACCTCGCGGGGATGGACTTCTCGAAATGTTCGTGAGGGGCCGTCAAAGCCCGGTGTCAGACTGACCTCTTCCGTCACAACGAGCAGTCCTCCGGGCCGGAGCATGCGCGCTGCCTCACGCAGCACCTCATCGGGCCGGGGGAAGTGAGGCATGGAACCGGTCACGATCACCGCATCGAGCGCAGCGTCCTCCAACGGCACATCTGTGGCCGAGGCACAGATCTCGGCAATCATGGAGCGCCCCTGTTTGGCGCTGATTCGGCGGCTGGCCGCGCAGTGTTCGGGAACCAGGTCGATGCCGTACGCCCGCGACACGGGGATCCCACCTGCGACAAGCCGGTCCACGATGTAGCGAAGCGCGCCTCCGAACCCGCTTCCCAGTTCGCAGAAGGTGAGGGGGGAGTCCGGGAGTGCTCCGCGGATCGCATCCGCTACCAGATCGCAGCCGGGCGGGCCGAAGTGCCCCATCTGGTCAAGGCCCAGCAGCCCGCTGGGGCCGCTCCCTTCGGTGAACTCGAGGATGGCCCGCTCGGTCCGTTCCCAGTCGTGCAGGGCCGGGAACAGGCGCCGGTGATACTGGTACTGAACACTAACGAGCTCGTGCATGGTTGGCGGTGGCGAGGTGAAGCCGTGATCGTTGATCATGGATTCCGTGGTGGGGACTCGGGCGCGTGCAGCCATCGT
>NZ_JBEXYL010000250.1:0-2884 GCF_040630895.1 Streptomyces sp. NPDC005728 | reverse complement strand
ACCCGGCCGGGGGTCTGGGGGTTGCCCCCGGACAGGCACAGCACGGGGATTAACGACTGCGGGCCCGGTGCTGTCGGTCACAGCACCGGGCCCGTACGTCAGCGAGGGCTCACTTCGTCCAGTCGGCCCACGACATGTTCCAGCCGTTCAGGCCGTTGTCCGGGGCCACCGTGCGGTCGTTGGAGTTCTTGACGACCACCACGTCGCCGCTCATCGAGTGGTTGAAGAACCAGGCCGCCGGCACGTTCTTGTCGTAGCCGCCGCGCACGTCGCGCAGCCCGACGCAGCCGTGGCTGGCGTTGTAGTTGCCGAAGGCGTCGCCGCCCCAGTAGTTGCCGTGGATGAAGGTGCCGGAGTCGGTGAGGCGAATGGCGTGCGGGACGTCCTTGATGTCGTACTCGCCGCCGTAGCCCACGGTCTCGCCGTTCATGCGGGTCACCGTGAGCCTCTCACGCATGACCATCTGGCCGTTCCAGGTGTCGTAGCCGGGCTTGCCCGTGGTGACCGGGATGGTCTTGACGACCCGGCCCTCCTGGGTGACCTTCATCGTGTGCTTCTTGGCGTCCACGATGGAGACCTGGTTGCGCCCGATGGTGAACTTCACGGTCTTGCGCTGCTTGCCGTAGACGCCGTCACGGCCCTCGACGCCGTCGAGGTTGAGGTCGACGGTGACCTTCGTGCCGGCCTTCCAGTACTTCTCGGGGCGGAAGTCCAGACGGTCGTTGCCGAACCAGTGGCCCTCGACGTCGACAGCCGGCTCGGTCTTGATCTTGATGGCCTTCTCGACGTCCTGGGGATTGGTGATGCCCCGGGTGAAGCGGACGGAGAACGGCATGCCCACACCGACGGTGGAGCCGTCCTCGGGCGTGAAGTTGCCGAGGAAGGTGTTCGTCGGCGTGAGCGTGGTGAAGCTGGAGTCCTCGGCGGCCTCGCGGCCCTCGGAGTCCTTGGCGACCGCGTGCACCGTGTACTTGGTCCCGGCGGCCAGATGGGTCGACGGCTTCCAGGAGGCGCCGCCTGCGCCGATGGCGCCGTCGACCTTCGCGCCCTTGGCGTCCTTGACGGTGACCTCGGTCAGCTTGCCCTTGCTGACGTCCACCTTCAGGGTGCCACTGGTGTCGACGCCCGTGGCACCGGACTTGGGCGAGATGCTGACGGCGGCCGTGGACTGCCCGCCCTGCTGCGCGTGGCCCTTACCCTTTCCGTCACCGGAACCCGACCCGGACCCCGAGTCACCGCCACCACACGCGGTGAGGGTCACGAGCAGGGTGCCGGCTATCAGCGCCAGCCCCTTACGGCCTCTCCCCCGGCTCTCCACCGACGCCCCCGATATCGGCCGCACGTTCACTTGTTCTCCCCTCGCCGGACCAGGTCAGGTCCGCTCCCCACCACACTTGGTGTGCGCATGTTAACCGCAGGGATTTGAGCGGGACGTCAGGTGAATGTCACCGTTCCGTCGCAAATTCAACCGACCACCGCCGCCCGAAACCCCACCCCTCACCTGGTTACTTGACCGCGCTGCCCGCTTTCCACTCCTTCCATGCCATGTTCCACCCTCCGAGCCCGTTGTCGGGAGCGACCGTTTTGTCCTTGCTGTTGACGACTTCGACGACGTCTCCGACGAGGCTGCGGTCGAAGAACCAGCCCGCCGGGGTGTCCGAGCTGCCGCCCTTGACGTCCAGGAGGCCCACGCAGCCGTGGCTGACGTTGACATGGCCGGGGGCGTCCGGGGACCAGTAGTTGCCGTGCAGGAAGGTGCCGGAGTCGGTGAGCTTGATGGCGTGCGGGACGTCGGGGATGTCGTACTCGCCGCCGAAGCCGACCGTGCGGCTGTTCATGCGGGTCACCTCCAGCATCTCCATCACCACCATCTTCCCGTTGTAGGTGGGGGTCTTGGGGGCGCCGGCGGTGATCGGCACGGTGGTGAGCAGCTGTCCCTCGCGCCGTACCTCCATCATGTGCTCGGCCGCGTCCACCAGGGACACCTGACTGCGGCCGACGGTGAAGGTGAACGACTTGTCCTGCAGGCCGTAGACACCGCGCGCCCCTTCGACGTCCCGCAGGCCGAGGTCGACGGTGACCTCGGTGCCGGGCTTCCAGTAGCGCTCGGGGCGGAAGTCCAGGCGGTTGTTGCCGAACCAGTGCGGGCGGATCTCCACGGACGGCTTCGCCGTGACGCGTACGGCGCGTTCCACGGCGGCGCGGTCGGTGATCTCCCGACTGAAAGAGAGGGAGACGATCATTCCGGTGCCGACGGTGGAGCGGTTCTCGGGGGTGACGTAGCCGATGAACCGCTCCTCCGGAACGTAGGTGGTGAAGGTGGTGTGCCGGGCCGAGCGGTGACCGTGCTCGTCCAGCGCGACCGCGTCGACGGTGTACTTGGCGGCTAGCGCCAGCCGTTTCCCGTCCGGTTCCCAGGTCAGCCCGTCGGCGCTGATGTGCCCGGGGACCGGGGACTCCTGCGCGTCCTGCGATCTGACGACTCTCACCTTCTCCAGGCGCCCGTCCGGTACCCGTACGCGCAGCGGTTCCCCCGGCCGGACCGCCGTGCCGCCGTCGTCCGGGGTGACCCGGATGACGTCCTCAGGCGCCGGGGGTTTGCCGAGGACCCCGTCGAAGTCCAGTCCGCCGGAGCCGCCCGAGGAGCAGCCGGCCAGCAGACCCGCCCATGTCACTGCCGCGGCCAGCGCGGCCCCCGCGCGCCGTGCGCGTCCTTGTACGTGCCTCACGTGGGACTCAACGACGGTGCACGCTCCGGGGAAACGTGAGTGCGACGTCCGTGCTGGGCAGAACTGTGGGGAGGACGACGCGAAGGGGAGCCGCCGCGCCACGTCGGAGCCGTCGGGGCGCAGCCGTACCGGGCGGCCGAGCGTGCCCGGACCGG
>NZ_JBEXYL010000249.1:0-2993 GCF_040630895.1 Streptomyces sp. NPDC005728 | reverse complement strand
GGCGACCGCGTCCAGGTCCTCCCGGCCGCCGAAGACGTTCGGCGTCCACTGCCCGGAGTCGCGCGAGTAGTCGAGGTAGAGCATGGAGGCCACGGCGTCCACGCGGAGCCCGTCGATGTGGAACTCCTCGCACCAGTACACGGCGTTGGCGACGAGGAAGTTGCGCACCTCGGTGCGTCCGAAGTCGAACTCGTACGTCCCCCAGTCCGGATGCTCGGCCCGCCGGGAGTCCCCGGGTTCGTAGAGGGGGTCCCCGTCGAACCGGGCCAGCGCCCAGTCGTCCTTGGGGAAGTGGGCCGGCACCCAGTCCATGATCACGCCGAGGCCGGCCCGGTGCAGCGCGTCGACGAGGTACTTGAAGTCGTCCGGCGAGCCGAGCCGGGGTGTCGGCGCGTAGTAGGAGGTGACCTGGTAGCCCCAGGACCCGCTGAAGGGATGCCCGGCTACCGGCATCAGCTCCACATGGGTGAAGCCCATCTCCTTGACGTACGGGGGGAGTTGTTCGGCCAGCTGCCGGTACGTCAGACCGGGGCGCCAGGAGGCCAGATGGACCTCGTACACCGACAACGGGGCCTCGTGCACGGGGGTGTCGCCCCGGTGCGTCATCCACTCCGCGTCGTCCCATGCGTAGCGCGAGACCGCGACGACGGAGGCCGTCGCGGGCGGGACCTCGGTGCGGCGGGCCATCGGGTCCGCCTTCAGGAACCGGCCGCCGTACCGGGAGGTGATCTCGAACTTGTACGCGGCGCCCTCGCCGATGCCCGGCAGGAACAGCTCCCACACGCCCGACGCGCCGAGCGACCGCATCGGGTACTGCGTGCCGTCCCAGTACGTGAAGTCGCCCGCGACCCGCACTCCCTGGGCGTTCGGCGCCCACACGGTGAACCGGGTGCCCGCCACTCCCTGATGGGTCATGGGCTCGGCGCCGAGCGCCTTCCACAGCTGCTCGTGCCGGCCCTCGCGGATCAGATGGAGGTCCAGCTCACCGAGGGAGGGCAGGAAACGGTACGGATCCTCCACCTCGTGCTCCGCGTCGTCGTACGCCACCAGCAGCGTGTACGACGGGATCCGCGGGTACGGCAGGACGGCGGCGAAGAGTCCGCCGCCCTCCGACACCAGATGGGTGCGCACCCCGTCGACCACGACGCCGACCGAGCGGGCGTTCGGGCGCAGCGCCCGGAACAGGGTGCCGCCCGGTACCGGGTGGGCGCCCAGCAGGGCATGCGGATCGTGGTGGGCGCCGCCGAGCAGGCGGTCGCGGTCGCTCGGGTCGAGCGGGACGGCCGCGGTCGCGGAGGGTCCCGCGGACTCAGGACGTGTCGTGTCGCGCAGTGCCATGATCTCAGCCTCCCCACACGGCGAGCCGCTCGATCGCGGCCATCGGAACCGGCAGCCAGTCCGGACGGTGTCTCGCCTCGTACAGCACCTCGTACACCGCCCTGTCCGTCTCGTGCGCGCGCAGCAGCGCGTGCTTCTTGCGTGGGTCCCATCCCGCACCGGCCGCGTAGCCCGCGCAGAACGCCTCGCGGCAGCGGCGCGCCCACTCCGGCCGCCAGGGGCGGCGCTGCCGGGCCGCGTAGTCGAAGGAGCGCAGCATCCCGGCCACGTCCCGTACCGGGGACTGCGCGGCCCGCCGCTCGTCGAGCGGCCGGGATGGCTCGCCCTCGAAGTCGATCACGAACCAGTCGCGCCCGGCCTGCAGCACCTGCCCCAGGTGCAGGTCGCCGTGGATGCGCTGGGCGGGCGGCCCGGTGTCGCACGTGGCCAGCGCACCGAACGCGGCCCGCAGACCGGGGACGAACGGGCGCAGCGCGGGCACGGCGTGCGTGGCGGCGTCCAGCCGCGCGCACATCGCCTGAGCCGTACGACCGTTCTCGCCCGGTCCGGCCGGCGGGAACGCCTCGGCCAGTGCGAGGTGCACCTCGGCCATGGCCCGGCCCAGCTCCCGGGCCTCGGCGGTGAAGTCGTCGCCCGTCGCGAGCGCGCGCAGCGCCAGCGTCCAGCCGTCGGTCGCGTCCGGCAGGAACGGCTGGAGGACGCCCAGGGTGGCCGGGCGCGGAGCGGTCGTGCTGAACCAGGCGACCGGCGCCGGCACCCGCGCGCAGCCCTGCGCGGCCAGCGCGCCCGGCACCTCCAGATCGGGGTTGACGCCCGGCTGGATGCGGCGGAAGAGCTTCAGGATGTACGCGTCGCCGTAGACGATCGACGAGTTGGACTGCTCGGCGTCCAGCAGCCGGGGCGGGAGGCCGCCGGGCAGACGGACGGCCGGGGTCGTCTCGAAGCGCAGTGGACCCACCGTGCCGGGCTGCCGCAGCCGCTCCAGGAGCAGATGGGCCGAGCGCGGGTCCTGCAGGGCGTCGTACACGGCGAGACCGGCGAACGCACCCTCCCCGACACGGCCGATGTACGCCCGTTCCAGCCGCGGTGCGAGGTGCTCGCGCAGGCCCAGGAAGAGCTGGTAGCAGTCGCCGGGCGGGGGTGTGCCGCCGGGGGTGGGCACCGGTGCGTGCGAGGCGTGGACCAGCAGGTGCAGACACCCCGGGAACAGCTCGCTCATCGACAGCAACGACAGATCGGCGACGGGCCGGTCCTTGCCCGCGAACCAGCGCTGCAGGGGCAGCCATTCGCGCAGCAGCCCGCTCAGCGAGGCCAGGGGCCGCTCGGTGCCGGCCGCGGCTCTCGGCCGGGGGGTGATGGTCTTCGGCATGGTGACGCGTCCTTTCCTCGGCGTCCGGCGCTCAGCGGCGGCGGCCGATGCGGGATGCGACTCGGGTGAGCCGGAACCAGTAGAAGCCGTGGCCCGCGAGGGTCAGCAGGTAGGGCAGCTCACCGATGGCCGGGAACCGCACGCCCCCGATCAGCTCGACCGGGTGCCGTCCGTCGTAGATCCGCAGATCGAGCTCGGTGGGCTGCGCGAACCGTGAGAAGTTGTGCACGCACAGCACCAGGTCGTCCTCGTACTCGCGCAGGAAGGCGATCACCGCGGGGTTGGA
>NZ_JBEXYL010000248.1:0-3002 GCF_040630895.1 Streptomyces sp. NPDC005728 | reverse complement strand
GATGCGGACGGGGTCGGCGAACCCCGGCTGCCGTTCTCGTGGACCGGCGTGTCCCTCGCGTCCTCCGGCGCCACTGCACTGCGCGTACGGCTGGCCATGGCAGGCGAGGACACGGTGTCCCTGTCGGCGACGGATCCGGCGGGCCGACCGGTGGTGTCGGTGGAGAAGCTGGTCCTGCGCGCGGTGAGTGCGGAGCAGTTGCGGGTCGGCCGGAAGGAGGACCTGTACCGGCTGGAGTGGCGGCCGGTAGGGATTGCGTCGGACCAGGCGGCCGGTGTCCGCTGGGCCGCCCTGGCGACCGACCTGGATCTGGCAGCCCTCGGAGAGTCCGTTCCCGACGTCGTCGTCGCACCGTTCACGGCCGGTGACGTGCCGTTGGAGGGGTTGGCGGAGCAGGCGCGGTCGGCGACGCAGCGCGCCCTGACGCTCCTTCAGCAGTTCCTGTCCGACGAGCGTCTGGCCTCGGCGCGGTTGGTGTTCGCCACCCGCGGTGCGGTCGAGGTTCGTCCGGGTGACGATGTCGAGGACCTGGTGAACGCCCCGGTGTGGGGCCTGGTCCGCTCGGCGCAGCGCGAACACCCCGACCGCCTCTGGCTGGTGGACGGTGCCGAGGAGGCACTGGCCGCGAACCTGGCCATGGGTGAGGAACCGCAGCTGGCGGTGCGGGACGGTGCGGTGCACGTGCCGCGGCTCGTACGGCACGGCGCGCCTTCCCCCGACACGGCCGTGGGCTTCGGTGGGGATGCGGGCACGGTCCTGGTCACGGGTGGCACCGGAACGGTGGGTGCTCTGGTGGCCCGGCACCTGGTCGCCGTACACGGTGTGCGGCATCTGCTGCTGACCAGCCGGCGCGGACAGCAAGCGCCGGGCGCACAGGAGTTGGCCGCGGAGCTGGCGGCGCTGGGTGCACAGGTGACCGTCGCCGCATGTGATGCGGCGGACCGTGAGGCGCTGGCCGCCGTGCTGGCGGGCATCCCGCAGGAGCGGCCGCTGACCGCGGTGGTCCACTCGGCGGGTGTCCTGGACGACGCCGTGGTCACCGGGCTGACAGCGGAGCAGCTGGACCGCGTCCTGCGCCCGAAGATCGACGCCGCACTCAACCTGCACGACCTCACCCGGGACCACCACCTCGACGCCTTCGTCCTCTTCTCGGGGGCGGCGGCCACCTTCGGAAGCTCCGGCCAGGCGCATTACGCGGCGGCCAACGTGTTCCTGGAGGCGCTCGCGGCACACCGGACCGCGGGCGGGCTGCCCGGTACCGCCCTCGGCTGGGGCTTCTGGGCCGAGCGCAGCGAGATGACGGAACACCTCGACGCGACCGCCATGCGGCGCATCGCACAGATCGGCCTCGCGGAGATGACGTCCGAGCAGGGACTCGACCTGTTCGACGCGGCCGTACGCACCGGGGAGACCTTCGTCCTGCCCGCCGTGCTGAACGAGGCGAGCCTGCGTGAGCAGGCAGCCGCGGGCGCTCTGCCGGCCATCCTGCGGGAACTGGTCCGCAGGCCCGCGCAGCGGACGGCGGCCACTGCGGACAGCGGTCCGGCCACGGACACCGCCACCCTGGCCGAGCGTCTGGCGGCCGCCTCCGAGGCGGAGCGGACCGAGCAGCTTCGTGACCTGGTCTGCGCGCAGGCCGCCGGAGTCCTCGGCCACGCCACGGCGACTGCCGTGAAGCCGCACCAGACGTTCAAGGAGCTGGGTTTCGACTCCCTGGGCGCGGTGGAACTGCGCAACCGCCTGATGCGGGCCACCGGTCTGCGTCTCTCCGCCACCCTGGCCTTCGACTACCCGACGCCGGCCGCACTCGCCGACCACCTGTGGGAGGAACTGCGGCCGGAGGAGGAGTCGTTGGCGGACCGCGTGCTCAGCGAGCTCGACGAGCTGGAGTCCGCGCTCGCCACCCTGGCTCCCGACGAGCAGGCGCGCGACCGCGTCCTGAGCCGGATGCAGCAACTCGTCGCCAAGCACCTCGGTGCCGACCCGGCGAGTGCCGACGAACCGTCCGGTGCGGACCGGTTCGACGCGGCCAGCGACGACGACCTCTTCGACTTCCTCGACAACGGCATCTGACAGCGAAGCCGGGCGACGGACCTTCATGACCTCAGGCAAGGGGAAAGAGTGAACACCGAGGACAAGCTGCGCTCGTACCTCAAGCAGGCTGCCGCGGATCTGCACGACACCCGGGAGCGCCTGCGCAAGCTGCAGGACGATGCCCACGAGCCCGTCGCGATCGTGGGGATGGGGTGCCGGTTCCCGGGGGGCGTGCGCTCACCGGAGGACCTGTGGCGGCTGGTCGTCTCCGCGGGCGACGCCGTGTCGTCGTGGCCGACGGACCGGGGCTGGGACGTCGAGGGCCTCTTCGATCCGGATCCGGATGCGGTGGGGAAGTCGTACTCGCGGTCGGGCGGTTTCCTCTACGACGCGGCCGAGTTCGATGCCGAGTTCTTCGGGATCTCGCCGCGCGAGGCGCTGGCGATGGACCCGCAGCAGCGGCTGCTGCTGGAGACGTCCTGGCAGGCGGTCGAGCGGGCGGGCATCGACCCGACGTCGCTGCGTGGCAGCCGTACCGGCGTCTACATGGGCCTCATGTACCACGACTACGGGTCCCGGGTGCGCAAGGCCCCCGAAGAACTGGAGGGCTACCTGCTCAACGGCAGCGCGGGCAGCATCGCGGCCGGCCGGCTGTCGTACACGTTCGGTCTGGAGGGGCCTGCCGTCACGGTCGACACGGCGTGTTCGTCGTCGCTGGTGGCGTTGCACCTGGCGGTGCAGGCGCTGCGGCGCGGCGAGTGCTCGATGGCGCTGGCCGGCGGGGTGACGGTGATGTCGTCGCCCGGCTTGTTCGTGGAGTTCAGCCGGCAGCGCGGGATGTCCTCGGACGGCCGGTGCAAGGCGTTCGCGGAGGGCGCGGACGGCACGGGCTGGGCCGAGGGCGTCGGTGTCCTGGTGGTGGAGCGTCTGTCGGACGCTGTGCGGCTGGGGCATCCGGTGCTGGCCGT
>NZ_JBEXYL010000247.1:0-3053 GCF_040630895.1 Streptomyces sp. NPDC005728 | reverse complement strand
GGACGAGGCATGACTGCCAGCCTTCCGTGAAGGGCTGTCAGTTAGCCACCAGAACTGGAACCTCAGAGGTGGGGCAGGTCACAGATGTCACCCGATCGTGCATCAGACCCTCGGGCCGTCGCCCGGGGCCACTTGTGGAGATCTTTAAAGGTTTGGGTTACGTCGGGGCGCCAACGCGGTCCGCGCCAGATCGCGTAGCCAGACGTGTGCGGGGTCGGTGTCATAGCGCTGATGCCATGACAGGTACACCGCGGCCGGCGGCAGTTCGAACGGCAGTGGGAGCAGGGTCAGACCGAGAACCGTGGCCGCTGAACGCGTCGTCGATTCGGGGGCTGTGACGAGGAGGTCGGAGCCGCGCACGAACTCGAACGCGGCCCCTTCGGTGGGCGCGGTCGCCACTACCCGTCGGGTGAGGCCGAGCCGCGCGAGAGCGTCGTCGAGGGCGTTGCCGAGCCTTCCGCGCCGCGAGACGGTGATGTGCTCGGCCGCGGCGTACCGCGCGGCGGTGACAGTCTTGACTCGGGTGAGCGGGTGCCCTCGCCGCACGACGACGACGTGCTGGGTCTCAGCCACCCGATCGGCGCGAATGTCGGGTGCGGTCGGGCGGTTCGCGTTCGCCTCCAGGTCGACCTCGCCGCGACGCAGCTCGGGGGTGTCGATGCTCGATTCCGCGATGAAGCGCAAACGCACGCCCGGCGCCTGCTTGCATACGGCCGCGAGAAGCGCGGGGCCACTGAGGGCGACGAGTGAATCGTGCCAGCGGAGTGTGAAGGTGCGCTCGAGCGTCGTGAGGTCGAGTTCGCGGCTCGGTGCCAGCACGCCCTGGACCTGCTGCAGCAGCTCGTGCACCTGTTCCCGGACGGCGATCGCGTACGGCGTCGGGGTCATCTTGCGCCCGGTACGCACCAGGATCTGATCCCCCGTCGTGCGCCGGATCCGGCCGAGGCTTCGACTCATCGCGGGGGCGGTGACGTGCAGGCGCTCAGCAGCTCCGGCCACGCTGCCTTCCTCCAGGAGCGCATCGAGCGCGGCGAGCAGGTTCAAATCCAATTGCATGAGACTCATCCTAGCCGTGCTTTACATGCACTTGCAGTTAATGATGGGCCCTCCTACCTTCGAGATGCGGGCGCGAAAGAAACACGGTTTTCGCCTGGTCCGCCTCATCACCCCCCCTGCTCAGATGGGAGCACCGCCATGCCCGAGTCGATTCAGACCACCGGAATTGCTGCCACCGCCGGCTCCGCGTCCGACGCCGACCTGCTCGCGCAGACCGCGATCGCCGTGCGCGCGGCGGCTTCGGCGCTGCGGGAGCGGTTCGGCGACGTGGTCCGCTACCAGACCCGCGAAGAGCTGATGCGCGCGCTCGCCGCCAACGACGACGCGGCCCTCGACGTCCTGCGCCCCCGCCTCACCCTCCTGCGCCCGGACGCCCGCTTGGTGGAGGACGAGCTCGCGGGCGGCGCCCTGCCCCCCGGCGAATGGTGGGTCCTGGATCCGGCCGAAGGCAACGTCAACCACCTGCACGCCCTGCCGGAGTGGGCGGTGACCGCCACCCTCGTGCGCGACAACCAGCCGGTACTCACCGCAGTTCACCTGCCGTTGACCGGCGAGACCTACACCGCACTCGCCGGCGCCGGCGCCCACCTCGACGGCCGCCCGCTGCACGTGTCCCAGACCACGGACCTCGGCCTGAGCCTCGTGGCCACGAGCCAGGCCAGGCCGGACGAGGACGAGAAGGTCGTGCGGCGCATCGGCTCCTCGATCACCGCGATGCTCTTCGATGCGCTCGTGGTGCGGACATCCGTGCCCGCCACCCTCCACCTACTGAACGTGGCCGCCGGCCGGATCGACGCCTTCTGGCAGTTCGCCGGGGCCCGCGCGGACCTGCTTCCCGGGGCGCTGCTCGTCGCCGAGGCCGGCGGGCAGATATCCGACGCCGAGGGCCGCCCCTGGACCCCGCAGAGCGAGAGCTTCCTGGCCGCCGCGCCCGGCGTGCACACCGAAGCCGTCACCACGCTCTCCCTCTGACTCCCACGTAGAACCACAAGCACCGGAAGGACCACATCAGCATGACCATGATCGCCGTTCTCGGAAACGGCCGCGTCGGCGGCAGCCTCGCCCTGGCCCTCACCCGGGCCGGGCACGAGGTGACCGTGGCGGACCGCTCACCAGGCTCTGCCGCCGACGCCGCCCGGACAGCGCAGATCGTCATCAACGCCACCCCGGGCGCCGGCTCGCTGGAGCGGCTCATAGCGCTGCGCGAGGAACTGCAGGGCAAGATGCTCGTAGACGTCTCCAACGCCACCGTCGACGGACCAGACGGACTGCCGGCCGAGCTTCTCTACCCCGGCTCAAGCCTCGCGGAGCAACTTCAAGAAGCTCTCCCCGACACGCGCGTCGTCAAGACGCTCAACACGATGCTCTACACGGTGATGACCGCGCCCGCCGCGCTCACCCAGACACCGACCGCCTTCCTCTCCGGCAATGACCCGGAGGCCAAGCAGGTCGTACGCGGGCTTCTCGCCGACCTCAGCTGGCAGCAGGAGTGGATCACGGACCTCGGCGGGATCGAGACCGCGCGGGCCGCCGAGGCCGCGATCCTGTTCGTACCACACGTGATCCGATCCGGCGGATTCGCGCCCTTCGCAATCTCGATCACCCGCTGAAAGCCCGACGCAACTCTTCCTGAGGATGACCGTAAGACGTGGCGGGCCGGAGTGCCCGAACGGCTGTCAGGGCGGTAGGTGTGTCAATTCAACGGCCCTGTCTCACATTCGATGACGGAGCGTGCTGCTAGAGATCTTTGACTGAGGTTACGGCGGTTGGAGGTCGAGCCCGGTCTTGGCAATGAGGCCCTCGATGAGGCGGAGGCGGTATTGCATCCGTTTCAGCCGCGTCTTCACCAACGCGGTGAGCTGGTCGAGGCTGTGTTTGGTGAGGTTGGCCAGCGACCGCTTCAGGTGCGACCAACGCCCTCGACGGGGTTGAGCTCGGGGGCGTACGGCGGCAGCTGGTAGACGGTCAGCCATAATCGGGCGGCGATCAGATCATGC
>NZ_JBEXYL010000246.1:0-3139 GCF_040630895.1 Streptomyces sp. NPDC005728 | reverse complement strand
GTTGCGGTACCCGAGTGCCCGATGGACGCGTCAGCCGGAGGAGAGAGGGGTCCTGTTCGGCTGTCGAGGGCCCCTCCTCATGTCCGGCTCCCGTCGCTCGCGCACGGATTAGTGTGACCGGATGAGCGATGAAGCCGTCGTACTGCGTCCCGCACGCGAGGACGACCTGGCCCTGCTGGACCGGTTCCTGCTGGAGCCGGAGACCGCCGGCCCGTTCCAGTGGTACGGCTGGTCGGATCCGGGGCGCTTCAGGCGCCGTTGGGCGGAGAACGGTCTGCTGGGCGAGGACGGCGGGCTGCTGATGGTGGAGTCCGCAGCCGGCCCGCTCGGGTTCGTCGCCTGGCGGAAGGTCGTCGTCTCGCCCTCCACCCACTGCTGGAACATCGGCGCCCAGCTCCTGCCCGAGGCCTGCGGGCGCGGTATCGGCACCCGGGCCCAACTACAGCTCGTCCGCCACCTCTTCGCCCACACCCCCGTGATGCGGATCGAGGCGGACACCGAGGCCGAGAACATCGCCGAGCAGCGGGCCCTGGAGAAGGCCGGCTTCACTCGCGAGGGCATACGGCGCGGCGTCGTTTTCCGGGACGGCACGTGGCGGGACGGTGTCGCCTACGGCGTGCTGCGCGGCGACCCGCTGCCCGCCCACGTGTGACGCGTACACCTCGTCGAGCAGCGCGGCGTACGCGGCGATCATGCGGGTGCGGCTGAAGCGCTCACGACTGCGCTCCAGGGCGGGAGCCAGTTCGGCGCGGCCCGCGACCGCGGCGGACCAGGCGAGGGCGACGGCGCCGGGGTCGGGCGGGGTGACGAAGCCGTGGCCGGCGACGATCGACGCGCTGTCGCCGACGTCCGTCGTCACGGGAACGGCGCCGCACATCATGCCCTCGATCAGGCACAGCGGCGCCGCCTCCCCGGAGACGGAGGTCAGGGCGACGACGTCCGAGCCCGCGTACACGGCCTCCATGTCGTGCCGTACGCCGAGCAGGTGCACCCGGTCGGCGAGGTCCCGCTCGCCCGCGAAGGCGATCTCCAGGTCCGCCCACAGGGCGGGGTTGGCGTCCGTCATCCCGGCCCCGCACATCACCACGTGCCCGCCGCCCTCGCGGGCCAGCCAGGTCCGTGCGGCCCGCAGGAAGAGCGGCACGTTCTTCATCTGCGCGTACCGGGCCGCGAAGACGACCACCGGGGCAGCTGCCGGAATACCCAGGGACGCGCGGAACGCCGGCCGAGCCGCCGCGTCCGGGCGGAACCGGAGCAGGTCCACGCCGTTCGGGATGACGTGCAGCAGGTCGGCCGGGATGCCGGCGGCCTCGTAGGCGGCCCGCGTCGACTCGGCGCAGCACACACACGCCGCCACCGTGCCGTCGGCGATCGCGGCCTTCAGCTCGTCCAGGGCGGGGCCCTGGTTCTCGGGGTCGGAGCGGTGCAGGCCGACCACGACCGGGCGGCGGGGCAGGCCGGCCTGGTTCAGAAGGGCGAGCGGCTGTTCCTTGAGGGAGAGGATCACGTCCGCCGCGGCCATGGCCCGAGCAGTTTCGGCCAGCTCCGGTCCGCTGAAAACAGACGCTGCGACCGACCCGTCCACCAGGCCCGCGGTGCGGCCGAGCGAGGTGACCCCGACCTTTCCGGCGGTCAGCGCCCGGTAGCAGTGGTCGTCCTCCATCCGCTGCCGGGTGGCCTCGCGGTGGACCTCTCCATGGATGCTGAGCACCCGGTGGGACTGGCCGCCCTCGGCCAGTCCCAGTACGACATCGCTGTGCACGATCCTGGCTCCTCCGGAGAAGAAGCCCTCGTAGACCGACAGCACCTGGAGTCCGTGCCTCGCGCGCACACGACCACCCGCCTTGCATAAAGATCGAGCCATCCCCGTCAACTGCGGGTTAGCCGATATGAGGCGGTACGGACGTTTCATTCGGATGAACACGGCATATCGGAACGAAGTCCGATCGATGACACCACCCGCGTGATCCGGGCGTCAGGCCTCCGCCGAGCCGCCGGGGACTTCCTGGTCGACGTCCTGGCTGCCCTCCTGGACCGCGAAGATGGTGCCGTGATCCTTGGCGATACTGATCTGGACCGGCCCGCTCTCCGCCGGTTCGGGCTCGGGTGCGGCCTGGCGGACCTCGACGCGGTTGCGGTCTCCGACCACGACGGGGCCGGAGGCGTTGCCGCCGATGCGGACGGTGTTCCGGCTCATGATCTCTCCTCGGGTTCCGGCTGTCACTGCTTACGGGTGAGGGTGACCGTCCCGCACGAGTAGCACTGCACCTGCTCGTACTGGTCGCTGGTCGAGGTCATCTCGGTGGTGAGCCGGGCGGAGTCTCCCCCCGCGCCGAGAGTGATCGTCGTGGTGACCTCTCCGATGACGGCACCGCAGGAACCGCCGCTGGTGTCGTAGAGGGGGCCGGTCGTGGTGTAGGTGCCGTTGCTGCCGCTGAGCTCGACGGTGGTGGTGTCCCCGCCGCAGACGTCCCTGCCGGTCTGCGTGTAGGAACCGGCGCCCGACTCGTCGAACTTGTACAGACTCCCGTCGCTGCCCAACCACACCCCGGCGAGACCGGTCGGGCTCGACGACGGCGAGCTGCCGCCCGAGTCCCGCGAGGCCTGTGCCTGGTGGACGGCGACCCCGCCGATGACGACGGCGACGATCACCGCGATCACCTTCATCAGGGCTATGGACGCGGCGGACGCCCCGGCTGCGGACGCCCCGGCCGCCGTGGCCCCCGCAGCGGTCGCCCCCGTCGCCCCCGCGCCGGTCGTGACCGCCGAGGCCCCCATATGGGCGGCGCCCGCCGTGTGGGCCGCGGCCCCGTGAGCCGCGGCCGTCCCGTGCGCCCCCGCCGCACCATGAGCCCCGGCAGCACCATGGGCCCCGGCAGCACTGTGGGCACCCGCCGTGCCATGAGCCCCCGCCGTGCCGTGGGCCCCTGCCGTGCCGTGGGCCCCTGCCTGATGGAGCCCGGCCTGATGAGCCGCGGTCCCCGGATCGACGGGCGCCGTGGCCTGGTGCGCCGCCGTACCGGGATCGACAGGCGCCGTGGCCTGGTGCGCCGCCGTACCGGGATCGCCCGGAGCCGCCTGGGACAGGTCGACCGTCGCCTCAGCAGCAGCGGGCCACACCGGCTTCGGCAGCGGCTTG
>NZ_JBEXYL010000245.1:0-3288 GCF_040630895.1 Streptomyces sp. NPDC005728 | reverse complement strand
GGATGGTCATCATGCCGCTCTCGGAGTGGTACTGGTTGTGGCAGTGGAGCATCCAGAGGCCGGGGTTGTCGGCGTCGAAGTCGACGACGATCTTGCGGTGCGGGAGCACGATCGCGGTGTCCTTGCGCGCGCCGACGGCGTCCAGACCGGTGAGCGCGAACGTGTGACCGTGCAGGTGCAACGGGTGCCACATGTCCGTGGCGTTGATGAGGGTGAGCCGTACCCGCTCGCCGGCGCGCACCGGGTGGCGCCTGCGCGGGTCGTAGGGCTGGTGGTCGAAGCCCCAGTCGAACCGCTTCATGCCGCCGGTGAGCCTGATGCGCAGCTCGCGGTCGGGTTCGCGGTCCTCCAGTGCCACCGACTCGTCCGGTACGAGGCGACGCGCGGGCACGACCCGCCCGTCCAGTTCGTCCGGGTGGGCCGCCCCCCTGGGAACGGCCCTCCCCCTGTCGGTACGCAGCACGGCGAGGGCCTGGCCCACCTTCCCCTCGGCGAGTGCGACGAGGGGGAAGACGCCGTCCTTGGCGGTGACCAGGACGTCGTAGCGCTCGGCCATGCCCACGAGGAGGGCGTCGGTCTGCGTGTGCTCCACGGGATAGCCGTCGGTGTGCGTGACGGTCATGGTGTGGTCGCCCAGCGCCACCCGGAACGCGGTCTCGGAGCCCGCGTTGATGATGCGCAGCCGGACGCGGTCGCCCGGGCGGCACCGGAACACCGCGGGACTGACCGGCAGACGGCCGTTGGCGAGGTAGTACGGGTAGGCCACACTGCCCCCGGCGCTCTCGAGCATGCGGCTGTGCGAGTTGCGCAGCATCCGGGAGGGGCCGGCAGGCAGGCGGCCGCGTCGGGGACCCATGGCCATGCCTCCGCCCCCCATGGAGGTGCCCGATCCGGGCTGGAGCTGGTCGAGTACGCGCTCCGGGGTGGAACCGCCCACGCCGTCGAGCCAGTCGTCCAGGACGACGACCCATTCCTTGTCGTAGGCGAGGGGTTCCCGGGGGTCGTCGACGACGAAGGGGGCGTACAGCGCACGGTCGGGCTGGAGTCCGACGTGGGAGTGCAGAAGATAGGTGCCCGGGTGGGAGACGGCGAAGCGGTAGGTGAAGGAGGCTCCCGGACGGATGGCGTTCTGCGTCACGTCGGGGACACCGTCCATGTCGCAGCGCAGCCGCACACCGTGCGCGTGGAGCGTGGTGGGGACCGGCAGACGGTTGGCGAGGGTGAGGCTCAGGACGTCACCGGCGGTGACGCGCACCACCGGACCGGGCAGCGTCTGGTCGTAGGCCCAGCTCCGGACGGTCCGCCCGCCGAGGTCCAGCGTGGACTCGGCGGCGGTGAACCCGAGTGCGCGCACGGGGCCGGCGCCTCGCCTCCGCTCGGCCGCCAGGACCTCCGGACCCGACGGGTCGACATAGCCCCCGAGCCCTGACGGGCCGAAGCCGGCCTCGCCTGGCGCGGTTCCCTCGGGGGCGCGGTGGGGGCGGAGAGCGAAGTCGGGGCGGACAGGCAGGAGTCCCGCGCCGGCGGCAGCGAGCGGGGCACGGAGCAGGGTACGCCGCGAAGATGTGTGCATGGCTGCAATAAGACACGTTTTGCGGCGACATGGGGGGATATACGGCGTTGTGCTTCGGTGATGTCGGCTTCCGATGCCTCGGTCGGCGGGCCGCCGCGCAAGGGGCGCGGATCGAGCCGCCGTTGCCGGCCCGGACTCCGGGAGAAGCGCCTCAGGGTCCGGTCTTGCCCACCTGGTCCGAGGTCTCCTCCTCCACCTCGGCCATCGCCGGGTCGAGCACGCGGGACAGGAAGTGCCGGGTGCGCTCGTGGCGGGGGTTGCCGATGACCTGCTCGGGGTCGCCGTCCTCGACGATCACGCCGCCGTCCATGAAGACGACGCGGTCGGCGACCTCGCGGGCGAAGGTCATCTCGTGCGTGACGACCATCATCGTCATGCCCTCCTCGGCGAGCCGGCGCATCACGGCGAGGACGTCCCCGACGAGTTCCGGGTCGAGTGCGGAGGTCGGCTCGTCGAACAGCATCACCTCGGGGCCCATGGCGAGCGCGCGGGCGATGGCCACGCGCTGCTGCTGACCGCCGGAGAGGGAGGACGGGTAGGCGTCCGCCTTCTCGGCCAGGCCGACCCGGGCGAGGTTCTCGGCGGCGGTCCTCGCCGCCGTCGCCTTGTCCCGCCCGAGGACCCGTCGCTGCGGGAGCGTGAGGTTCTCGGTGACGCTGAGGTGCGGGAAGAGGTTGAACTGCTGGAAGACCATGCCGATCCGGCGGCGTACGGCGTCGATGTCGACGTCCGGGTCGGTGATCTCGGTGCCACCGACGAAGACCTGACCCCCGGTGGGCTCCTCCAGCAGGTTCACGCACCGCAGCAGGGTCGACTTGCCGGAGCCGGACGGGCCGATGACGCAGACGACCTCGCCCTGGCCGATCTCCAGGTCGATGCCGCGCAGGACGTGGTTGTCACCGAAGGACTTGTGCAGTCCCTGGACGCGGATCTCCGGGCGGCTCAACGGATCGCCTCCTGCGACTTGGACTCCATACGGCGGACGACGAAGCCGAGCGGAATGGTGATGAGCAGGTAGCACAGGCCGGCGACCAGGATCGGGGTGGAGTTGGCGGTCGTGCTGGCCAGGTCGTTGCCGAACTTGGACAGCTCGCGCTCCTCCAGCGTGACGCCGAGGAACAGCACCAGCGAGGAGTCCTTGAAGAGCAGGACGAGTTCGTTGGTCAGGGGCGGAAGAATGATGCGGAAGGCCTGCGGGACGATGATGGAGACCATGGCCCGGGCGGGCGAGAAGCCCAGCGAACGGGCCGCCTCCATCTGCCCCTTGGGCACGGCCTGGATGCCGGCACGGATCGTCTCCGCCATGTAGGCGGCGGACACCAGGCCGAGCGCGACGGCGACCTTGCCGTAGGTACCGCCGGGGTACTGGATGTCCGGGAAGGCCAGCGGCACGCCGACGCCGACGAAGATGAAGATCAGCAGGGCGGGCAGGCCGCGGAAGATCTCGATGTAGATGCCGGCGACCCAGCGGTAGGGCCCCACGGAGGACAGTCGCATCAGGGCGACGAGCATGCCGAGGGCGAGGCCCACGACGAAGCCGGACAGGGTGTACAGCACGGTGTTCTTCAGCGCCACCGTGATGACGTCCGGGAACATCTGCTCGGCGATGTGGGCCTGCGCGAACTGGTTCTTCAGCCGTCCCCAGTCCGCCGTGGCCGGCCAGACGCCGGTGGCTGGGCCTTTCCTGTCTGTGGTGGGAACCGTTGTGGATGCGG
>NZ_JBEXYL010000244.1:0-3301 GCF_040630895.1 Streptomyces sp. NPDC005728 | reverse complement strand
CCAGTACCGGCCCGACACCCTCAACGGCTTCATAGCAGGCACCGGCCTGACCCCCGACGACCCAACGTCACCTTGACGAGCCGAAGTCAGTAACGCCCCCTCAAGTCCTCAGAGACGGTCTACGGGCTTTTCTGGAGGCGACGCAGCGCAACTCCAGCACGACACTCGCATGTTCTGAAGCCTACGGGCCCGGAAGAACGGCACAGGGCGGGTGCCCTGTGCCGTTCGGATGAATCACACGCCGCATTCGCTCCCTACGTCTACGCTGACTTCCCGGTGTCCGCCGGTGCAGAGACGGTTTGCTGACCGTCGGCGGTATCAGTGCCCCTTTCCGCTGGGGTGACTGCCATGATCCGCGGAGGTACTGTTCGAGAAGCAGTCAAATACCAGCGAGGCAGATGCCGACGCGCCAGTCCCCGACGCCGAACCAGAGCCCGACACGTCAGCCCCCGCCGAACCATGCTCACCCGACGAGCCAGTCGGGGCCGCTCCTCCCCCATTGGCACAGGCCGTGACATCCGCCCTATTGGGAACCGCGCTCGGAGCTGCACCTGGCTCTGCGGCAAATGCCCCCGGTAGCAGCACACCGGCTGTCAGGACGACCACTGCGCCCGTCGCGATGGCGACGTTCCTCTTTCTGTTGTTGCTTCTTTTGTGGCTCAACGCTCTGTGACCTCCAGAGACTGCCGGCCCGCGGGAGGGCCGACCTGTACGATTTGCGCAGCCCACACGCCCCCCGACTACTCCCCCGTACGTCTGCCACGCCGAAACAGCTCAACGCGGCGGTAACTAGCAGGGTGGTGAGGTGCCTGTGCGCCGAGACCGGGATACGTCGAAGATTTAATTTAGAAATTATGAATGAAATTCACCTATCGATTCCGACTCGCTGAGTTCTTTCAGCGCTGCCGCTCCAGAGTGAGCACGGCCGCGGAGATTGACGACATTCGATTCGGACTGCACCGAGACCTGCGGAAGATCCGCCAGGACTTCAGTTGGGCGACGCCGCGCTCGACCGGTGCCCGTGCTGTGGACAGCGCTCGGTTGACGGTTTGCTGGGTCGGGTGAGGTCACGGCCTGGCGGGCGTCTGAGGCGGACGTGTGTGTTGCAGGTTCGCGGCTTCGATCGCTGCGGCCGCGACGGCGGACGCATTGCGGACCTTGCGGTTGGCCAACCAGGCGGGGAGCCGTGACTGGCCGATGCGCTGCAGGCTGGCGGGGGTCTGGTAGCCGGCCAGGAAGGTGAGCGCGGCTTTGGAGGTGTCTGTAGTCGAAGGCACGCTCGAGGGCGGGAGAGTACTCCAGCAGTTGGGCGCGAAGCCGGTTGCTGGCGCGGGTGCGGTCTGCGGAGAGGTCTCTGTGGATCGTCAGAGTCTGACTTTCGTTTGCGACTGAACGGCGTTCCGCCTGGCGACGTAACGAATGCATACGTGAGGCTGACAGCTCGGTGACTGCCTCTGGGGTGGGTTGTGCCGGGGCATGTGGCTCGTGTTCGAACGCAGGGGGTGTGGCGGTGCTTTCGAAGGGTGCGTCCGACATTCTCGATGTCATGTCCTGGTTTCCTGCAGAGGCCGCTGGACCTGCGGCGGCTGGTGTGGGCCCTGCTTCGGCGAACCATTCCCGCAGTGTGCTTGAGGGAGCTTTGGCGGTTCTGATTGGCGGGCTGCTGGCACCTGGCGGGGAGGAAAGGCAGGAGCGGACGGAGGGGGCGCGCGGGGCGCGGGACAAGCTGATGGAAGCCTTCCTGGCGCCTCAAGTGCCGGAAGCATGGATGATCGCAGAGCTTGCCTGTGCAGCAGGCTGGTGCGAGACGGAGATGGTGCGCGCAGTGGTGGTCAGGCTTGACCGGCATCGTCCCGTCACCCTTGCGGAGAGCGAGGCGGTGTTGGCCAGTGTCAGTGGCGGCGAGATCCAGATGCTGGCCCTGGAGTCGTGCCTGAACACGCCCAGCAAAGTCCGGGTGGTACCGGAGAGGTTCTCGGCTGCGGTGGGCCCGGTGGTCCCCCTCGCCGAGGCGTGGATTTCCATGATCTGGGCGCGTCGCCTGGTTCGCTGCCTTCACGGCACGTACGGCGGTCAGAACAGGGTGGCCCTCGTGGACGACCACTTGGCCCTGCTCATGCTGCTGCAGGATGGCCGGCTCGCTGACCGGTTCATGAGCCGCTGGCTGGAACCTCTCAATGGCCTAACCCTGCGCCAGAAGCAGCGTGTGGTGGAGACCTTGCTGGTGATGCTGGATGGCATCGGGACGCAGGCGGCCGCACGCACCCTACGCGTCCATCCGCATACTGTCAGGTACCGGATGAAACAGATCGAGCGACTGTACGGGAGTGCCCTGCGTGATCCGGGGTGCCGGTTTGAACTGCGGCTGGCACTGCACATGGGCTGCCTGGCCGTGCAGATGCGGGGCACTGATGGTGCATGACGGTTTGGCTCTGGAGGATTGATGATCAGCGTCCTGCTTGTCGATGATGAGCAACTCGTACGCCAGGGAATCCGCCTTGTCCTCGAATCGGCCGGTGACATCAGTGTCGTCGGAGAGGTGAGTGACGGTTTCGGGGTCGTATACGCGGTGCGCCGCCACAGGCCGGATGTGGTCATCATGGACATCCATATGCCTGGGCTCGATGGACTTGAGGTGATCGGGATGCTCACCGGAATACCGAACAGGCCTCGTATCGTCATGCTCACGGCACATGCGCTTGATGAGTACCTGTACCGGTCCCTGAATGCTGGCGCCGATGGGTTCCTGGTGAAGGACATCTCACCGCACGAACTGATCGCTGGAGTCCGGAGCATCGCCGAGGGCGACGCACTTGTGTCGCCCTCCATGACACGACGCCTGATCGAGAGCTATACCACCTCAGCCGGGGCGCGTGGCAATGAGGCCAGGAACACGGTGGACGGCCTGCCCGCTGATCAGCGTTACCTTCTAATGCTGATCGCGCACGGGATGTCCAATGCGGAGATCGGCAGGATCCGCCGCGAGTCCGAATCGCGGGTGAAGGCTCACGTCAGCTTCTTGCTGCGCACCTTGGGCCTGTCCAACCGAGTGCAGGCGGCGACACTGGCATGCACGGCTGGTCTCCTCGACCAGCCACTTCCGGCTCCGCCGCCATAGTACGCCAGTCAGAATTCGTGTTCTGAGCTGGTTCTTCTTCGGTAGTGGCAGCGGCGGGCGATGGCTTGGGGCCGGGAAGGAATCGGACTCCTGCGGAGCAGGGCAGAGGCAGCCGGATCGCCGCCAGGGCGATCCGGCGTCCACCCGACGACTGGGTTAGGCAGCCCAACTGTCAGTGCCCCC
>NZ_JBEXYL010000243.1:0-3319 GCF_040630895.1 Streptomyces sp. NPDC005728 | reverse complement strand
TCGGCGTGAAGCTCACCGAGCTGCGTCCCGAGCAGGCCGCGTACATCGGCGTGGACGTCGACGGCCCGTACAAGCCGGACCACTACCGCTACTGAGTCCGCAGTTCCTCCGAGGCAGGCCCCCGCACCCCCGTGCCGGGGGCCTGCCCCTTTGGCCCCTGGCCGGACCAGCCCGTCAAGACCCAGGACCCCCATGCCCCGCGGCCGCTATTCGCTCCACGATCCGCACGATCACACCCCCCTCGCAGAAGAGCACTTTCAGTGCGCCCCCGGCCCTTCCGGCTGGCGCTACGTCTCCCAGCTGACCACCCCCGCGGGCGACCACTGCGGATCGGTCGACCTCGCCCTCGACGATCTAGGCCGCCCCATCCGCCTCGAACTGCATGCCGGAGGCTGGCAGGTGCGCGGCGCCGCCCTCGACGGCGTCACCTGGGTCCGCACCGACCCCACCGGAACTCATGCCACGGAAGGCAATGTGCGCGCCCACGCCTTCACCGGCACGTCCCCCGCGTTCCTCGTCGCCACTGCCCGTCTGCTGCGCCTCACCCCTTCTTCTGCCGCAACACGCGTACGCCTCGTGGCCTTTACGGACCCGGTCCTCGCCCCGCGCACCCTGGACCAGTCCTGGGCCTTGGTGAACAGCGAAGCACACGCCACTGACAACGGCCCCCTGACCGTGGACGAATACCAGGTCACAGCCCTGGACACGGGCGAACAGCACACCGTGCACATCGCCGGCGACGTGGTCCTGACCGCACCCGGAATCGAGCTGGAGGACCTCCAGTCACCGCCGTCGAGATTCGACTGAGCCGACGAATCCGGCGCCGACGCACGGCCCGCTATGCCGGCGGCGCGAATCCCGTGGACTCGGAACCGTTGACCGGACGGTCGGACGGCTGCTCATCCCGCCGAGGTGTAACGGGCTGGGCAACGGGAGCCGGTTGGGTAACGGGTGCCGGTGCCCGATACGCGTTGCCTATGGGTGGCTGGGGCATGGGCGCCTGCGGAACCGGCGGAGGGTAGCCGCCGGGCGCGGCCCCACCGGGCACGCCAGGTGTGAAGCCGGACGGCGCGCCCCACGGCGCGGCCGGACCCGAGCCGAACGCCTGCCGGGCTTCGCGCGCCTGCCGCTCATGGACCACCGCCGCAAGGAAAGCGGCCGGATGTACACCCTGCGGCACCTGAGCCCCCGTGCGAGTCGCGAGATCGGTGGCCAATCGCTGCGCCATGCCCCACGAAACCTGCGGATCGAGCTGCTGCATCCGTGTCAGGTACTGCCGGACGGCAAGCCACAGCCCGTCCGGTACGGCCGACAGATCCAGCTCGGCGAACCGTCCCGCGAGCCACGGCGGAGGCGGAGGCACCAGGCCGGCCCGCCCGACGGGAATCCGCTCGCGTACGACGAGGGTGCCTGCGAAGACGTCCCCGAGCCGCCGTCCCCGCGCCGACACCAGCGAGGCGATGGCGGCCACGACCCCGAACGTCAGGAGGATCTCGATCACCCCGATCGCGCCCCGCACCAGCGCGTGCCGGAACCGGATGGGCCCGCCGTCGTCCCGCACCACACGCAGCCCGAACACCAGCTTCCCGAGCGAGCGCCCGTGACTGAGCGTCTCCACCGCGATCGGCCCGCCGACCAGCACCAACAGAAAGCTCGCGATCGACAGCGCGGTCTGAGCAGCCTCGTCCAAGGACGAGGTCGACGCGACCAGCGCGAAGCTCACGCCGATGAACACGAGTCCGGCCACGACCAGGTCCAGCAACACTGCCAACGCCCTGCTAGGCAGCTTCGCCGGCCGCAGTTCGAGCGCCACCGCCTCGCCGGTCACCAGCTCACTCACGCCCGCCGCCCTTCACCTGGTCTGCCCCGTGCAGCGCAAGTCTGCCAAGCTGAGGGCGGATCGTGCTGCGGTACGACAAGCTGACAGCGTTAGCGAGCATCCACGACGAGCCGTGGACGACCATCCGAGGAGCAGGCAGACCCGATGGACCTGGACGTCTTCGTCTCCGCGCACCGAGCCGAATGGGACCGCCTCGACGCCCTTCTCCGCCGCCAGCGCCGGCTCAACGGTGCCGAGGCCGACGAACTCGTGGCCCTCTACCAGCGCACCGCCACCCACCTCTCCCTCATCCAGTCCAGCGCCCCCGACCCGCAGCTGACGGGCCGGCTCAGCCAACTCGTGGCACGCGCGCGTAGCGCCGTCACCGGTACCCGTCGCGCCTCATGGCGCGACGTCACGCGCTTCCTGGGACAGAGCTTCCCCGCCGCGGTCTACCGCGCGCGCCACTGGTGGGTGCCCACTGCGCTCGTCTCCACCGCCGTCGCGATTGTCCTGGGCTGGTGGATAGGCACCCACCCGGAGGTGCAGTCCACCATCGCGGCCCCCAGCCAACTGCGCGAGCTGACCCGACCCGGCGGCGAATACGAGACCTACTACTCGAGCCATCCGGCGGCCTCCTTCGCCGCCCAGGTGTGGACGAACAACGCCCAGGCCGCCGCGATGTGCCTGGTGCTGGGCGTCTTCCTGGGCCTGCCAGTGCTCTGGATCCTCTTCGAGAACATGCTCAACCTGGGCGTCGGCATCGGACTGATGTCCTCGGCAGGCCGCCTCGACACTTTCCTCGGCCTGATCCTCCCGCACGGCCTTCTCGAACTGACCGCCGTCTTCGTAGCCGCGGGCACCGGCCTCCGTCTCGGCTGGACCGTCATCGACCCGGGCCCCCGTAGCCGCCGTGACGCACTCGCGGAGGAGGGCCGGGCCGCGGTGGGCATGGCGATAGGTCTCACGCTGGTCCTGTTGGTCTCCGGCGCCATCGAAGGCTTCGTCACCCCGTCCGGCCTGCCCACGTGGGCCCGTATCGGCATCGGGGTCGCCGCCGAGGCGACATTCCTGGCGTATGTCTACGTCCTCGGCGGCCGAGCGGTACGTGCCGGCGACACGGGCGACCTCCAAGCGGCCGAGCGCAGCGCCGTCGTCCCGACGGCCGCCTGATGTGCGTTCGGGCCCTGTGAGCTGCTAGTCTCCTCTTCGCCCCGCAAGAGCCGTTGACACGGATGGAGTGGGGAGGTAGATTCAATGAGTTGCCTAGAACTGGACAGGTTCGGGGCTGATCGTTAGAATCTACTTGCTTCCCAAGAAGTTGCGACTGCGACTTCGAGAAGCACCCCCGACTTAAATACTCAGAAATGAGCGGCCGGTCTGACCGGCCGAAAGCTTCTGATAAAGTCGGAACCGCCGGAAAGGGAAACGCGAGAGCGAGAACCTGGAAAGCACCGAGGAAATCGGATCGAGAAAAGATCTGATAGAGTCGGAAACACC
>NZ_JBEXYL010000242.1:0-3331 GCF_040630895.1 Streptomyces sp. NPDC005728 | reverse complement strand
GTCCGTCAAGAAGCCCGTTGCCAAGAAGACGGCCACGAAGAGGACTGGGACCACCCTGGTCGACCTCATCCACCGTCACCTCACCGAGCAGAGCGAACCCCGCTCCGCAGCGGAAGTCACCGAGGCACTCGGCAAAGCTCACCCCGACCGCAACATCGCGACCACCGTCGTGCGCACCACCCTCGAAAACCTCGTCGCCAAGAGCCTGGCCCAGCGGACCAAGCAGGGCAGCTCCGTCTACTACACCGCCGCCGGTGCGCCGGAGTCGAAGGCAGCGGCCACGGACGAGGCCCAGCCCGAAACGGCAGGGTAGGCGCCGGCTCATCAGCTGCTCGCCTGCCGTTTGGTCTTGGTCAGCGCGCCCGGACACTGGCTCCGTAGCTGTCGGTCCGGCGAAGCACCGTTACCTCCTGAGGCGATGCCGGCCCTACCTGGATGAGATACAACTCGGTGGTTTCATCCGGAGCGAGGTCGATGGCGGTGTAGCAGGTCGGATGCGGCTTCTTGGATACTTGCCCGCTCCGGCCGTGGCAGACCGGTCTCCACGCATTCTCGGCGTGGACGAGTTCGCATTCCGCCGCGGCTGTCGCTACGGAACGATCCTCGTCGACGCGTGGCCGCTGCCGCGGCGGCGAGGTCGAGGTGGGAGTTCATGTCCAGCTCGAACCGGCCGTAGGGGTTCACATGGGTCCAGAACAGCGGGGACAGGGCCCGGATGTTCCCTGTTCCGTGGGCGTCCTACCGGTCGGCTGCGCGCCGTGCCCGGCCGTGCGAACCACTCTCGCACCCCGGGAAGTCGCCGCCACACTGCTCCCCTTTCCGCCGTCCTTCCACAGGGCCCCGATTAAGGACAACGTCGCCTCGGCTTTCGGAGTTCGGCCCGACGCGGTGTATCACCAGGCAGGGACGCCTTCCCGGGACGATCTGGGGCCGTGGCGCCGGGCCACCAAGTCGAGTGCGTGTGCGAACTTCACGGTTCCATTAGCACTGGTCAGTCACCTGAAGGCCGGGACGGGACGCGGGGTGAGGGCGAGGGGCCGGATATCGATGGGGCCCTGAACCGCGTGCGCGCGATCTTCCGTCTCCTGTGACCGACGGGCCGAGGACCGCTCGTTCGACGATCCGTGCACCACGCGCTCGACAGCGGATCGGGGGCGACCCCGGTCCCGCTCCACTGCCGGAACGGCAGCACGGTGCCGCCACGGGGAGTCGGCGGCCTTGGCAGTCCCCCGCGCCGCCGGGCGCGGGGCCCGACGGGAGAGGCTTGATCGTTGAGTAGAGACAACCGTCCGCAGACCCTGGGGACCCTGCGGACCACGAGGACGCGATTACCGTCACGGCGGTGGATCACCGCCGTGCTCGCCGTCCTCAGCGCGGTGGCGGCCCTGCTGACCGTTCCGTTGACCGCTGCGCCCGCGCACGCGGCGGACGGTGACGGCACTTCACCGTTCGCCACGTACAACATGCGTGGCTCCGGCAACGGCTCCCGGTGGCGTTCGGAGATCGCGTCGCTGGCCAGGCAGGTCCCGGTGGTGGCGCTGCAGGAGGCGGGCTCCGGGCCGCCCGCGCCGCCGGACTTTCGCCGGGCCAACTTCCGCCGGATGCGGATCAATAGAACCCGCCCCTTCAATCAGCCCAATTTCGTCACGTTCTCGCGCTGGCGGACCAGGAACGTCGACCGCTACGTGTACTTCCTCCAGACCGACCCCCGCAGGATCACCGGGACCGACCAGGACACCTGGGACGGTGGCCGGACGAACCTGGCGACCGTCAGCGACACCCAGGCCAACCAGGTCGAAGTGCTGGACAACCCGTCCTACGACCCGGACCCGAACGCCCCGAACAACCGCTACCGGGCACGTCCGCTGCTAGGTCTGCGGTTCGGGAACACCTGGTACTGGAACACCCACGCCCGTGGCGAAGACGTGGTCGGGCGAAACGGTCGCCCCGGACTGCTCGACCAGGTCCGCAACTTCGCCGCCAGGAGCGACCAGCGAGGCCGGAACTGGGTTCTGGTCGGCGACTTCAACCTGAACATCCTCAACCGCACCGACGCCCAGGCCCGCAACCAGTCGCTGCACCTGCGCGCCGACGAGAACCTGCTGCGCACCGGCCAGCCGACGTACATCAACAGCGATGAGCCGAGCGAGCTGGACTACGCGGTCACACGCGGCCTGCCGGGTGGTTTCACCGCGAGCCGCCCACGCGGTGCCGGATCCGACCACACAGAGGTGCACTTCGCCCGGACGCCACCGCCGGTCCAGACGACCGCCCCGGCACACACCGGCTCCACCCAAATGGCCACAGCCACCGGCAGCGTGATGCAGCTGAACCGGGACGGCTCGATCGGGATCGGCCCCGCCCGCAACGACAACAACCAGACCTTGTCCATGTCCACCACCGGCGCGGGCACCCACTTCCTCCAGTTCGTCGGCACAGCGGGCTGCCCCTCCATAGCGCCGACCGCCCGCCGGGACGCGTCGGACTCCCGGATCGTCGCCGGTCCGTGTGACGACCCACGGGCGCAGTGGACGATCAGTGACCCGCGGCCCGATCCGGATTGGAACAACGACAACGGGGGGCCTCAGCTGTGGCGGAACGTGGCCTTTCCCGAGCTCTGCCTGACGCCGTCCAACAGGCAGGTGACCGCGTCGCCGTGCACCGACGACATCGCCCAGCGGTGGTGGGACAACGCCGTCGCACTGCCCAAGGACTGGCCGACGGCCGCCGGCAACGTACGCCTGGAATCCGCCTTCATGGGCGGCCGCATGCGGAACGGATCCTTTCCCGGGACCGGCATCTACACCCAGCCCACTCCGCCCAAGTGGTGGTGGATCTACTGGCTGCGCTACGAGCGCCTGGACTTCGGCTGGAACATCCAGCGCATCAGCCCGGACGACAACCTGGTCCGCTTCCAGAGCGTGGACGGCGACAACTATTGCCTGGGCGTCCGCGACGAGCACGCCACCTCAGAGACCGACGCCATGCTGCGGACGTGTGACGACACGCGCGGCGTCGACGCGGCCGGCCAGCGCTGGCTGGCCGAGACCTACGCGGACGGCACCATCCGCTACCGCAACGAAGCCAACCACCTCTGTCTGCTGGCCCCCGACGCCGACCACGGCAGCGTCAGACTCGCCCCGTGCAACGACATCCTGGCCGAGCGCTGGAGCGTGGTGAACCCCTGAACCCGTGAACCCCACCGGGCAGCCCGGGGCGGCGGAGAGTGGGCCCCGGGGGCCCCGGTTGGCCCCGGGCCCCGCCGCCGCCCGGCCCGGCCGAGGGGGAGAGGGGGGGGGTGGGGAGGTGGTTGGGTAAAAAAGGGGTGGTG
>NZ_JBEXYL010000241.1:0-3434 GCF_040630895.1 Streptomyces sp. NPDC005728 | reverse complement strand
CGCGTGTACTACGGCAGCCGCGCTCCGCTGTTCATCGGCAACCACTTCGAGGACTGGAACGGCGGAATCTACATGAAGGCCATCGACCAGGTCGTCAAGGACGTCTGCACCAAAAAGGGCGTCAAGTGCGTCTCCTTCAAGGAACTGACCGACTGGCTCGACGCACAGAAGCCGGCCACCCTGGAACGGCTGCGGGGCCTCGATCCGGCACAATCGCCCCAATGGTCCACAGTGGTCAAATGACCTGCACGGGCCACCGAGCAGATCGTGTTCGCATGGTGCACCAGATCAGCCGCGCCTGTTCCGGCCGACGAGGGAAGGGCAGCGCGTCAACGGCCACTCAGTTCTGGCTCTGTCGCGAGTTTGGTGAACGATGCCTTCTGATCTTGGTCAGGTCAGGGCGGGGTTGCCGCAGCATTTCTTGTATTTGCGGGAAGAGCCGCACCAGCAGGGGCTGTTGCGGGGAGGGGGCCACGCTTGGGCCTGGCCCCGGGCTGCGAGGTCGGCGGTGTACTCGGCCCGGGTGTCCCCGTCTTGCGGCGGGAGGCCCTCGTTGCGGGTGAATTCCTCGAAGTCGTTCACGCTGCCCTGGGCGATACCGAGATGCGGTTCGCCGTCCTGGGACAGGCGGCGCAGGATCTCCTCGACGCGGCAAAGGTGGTCGTGGTGATCAGCGCCATAGGCGTCCTCCAGTGTGGGCCACTGGGCCAGGAGCCGGGTGAACTCGGGCTCGGGCCAGAACAGTGCGCAGGTCATGCTGGGCCGGGACAGGGCGGCGCGGCGGGCGGCGACCTCGACGGTGAGTTTCTCGATCGAGGTGAGCAGGGCGTCCGGGTCACCGCTCTCGGCGGCCCGTAGGTGGTCTGGGTTGTGCAGGTCGTCCAGGGTTCCGGGGCCGCGGAGCAGGGCCGGGCGGTGCTTGTGCAGTTCGTCGGCGAGATGGTCGAGGTCGTCGTGCGGCTGGGCGAGGCGGCGCCTGACCCGGTGGCGGCCGATGACGAGCATCTCGATGTCATAGCCGCCCGGGGCATCCTCGACGGATCGGCGGGTGAGGGGGGTGGCCGGGCCGAGGAGGTGGGTGAGGCCCGCGGTGAACCAGTCGGTGGCGTCGTGGAGTTCGCCGGCGGTTTCGAAGGTCTCGGCGACGAAGTTCCAGGCCCCGGCATCGGTGGGGTGGCGGCGTCGCAGCTGTGCGGCCGCGGCGCGGGCTTCGGCCCTCTGTCCGGCTTCCCACAGGGTGTTGATCCGGTATGCCTCGATCAGATCGGGTTCCTCGCACCCGGTATCCAGCAGCTGCTGATAGAGGGTGAGGGCTCGGTCGTGCCGACCGGCGTCGCCCCAGCAGCCCGCCGCCTCGACGAGGATCTCTTCCCGGTCCTGGGGATACTCCCGGGCCAGAGCCTCAAGTTCCTTGGCCTGCGTGGCGGGAGTCCGCTCGGCAGGGGTGTGTCGTGGCGGTGCGGGGCGGCGCTTGCGGGACATACGACCACACTACCGGCGGAACGCCGGCCGGTTGGAGCGATGCCGGAGGATGCTCAGAACGGGTGAGGATCGCGGTCCGAACCTGCCGGGGGCGCCGCGGATACGGGAGCAGGCGCCGGGCTCTGGGCAGCGCGGGAGGTCTTGATGACCTGGGCTGTCGCATAGGTGAGAAAGACGGCGACGTCCTCGGCGTCGATCTCGACGGTGGTGCGGCGCTGGCCTGCCTTGTCGTCAAAGGTGCGTTGCCGCAGCCTGCCGGTGACGATCACGCGCATGCCCCTGGACAGGCTGGCCGCGGCATTTTCTCCGGCCTTTCGCCAGAGCGAGCAGCGCAGGAACAACGGCTCGCCGTCGACGAATTCGTTCTGCTCGCGGTTGAACACCCTGGGCGTAGAGGCGATCGTGAACCCGACCACCGGCAGGCCGGAGGCGGTGTGCCGCAGTTCAGGGTCTGCGGTGAGGTTGCCCACCACGGTCACCAGCGTCTCGCCCGCCACGTTCCCACCCCTCATCGCCGCCACCGGCCGCCTCTTGCCGATGGTGCCCGGCCCTCACGATTTCGGTCCGCCCCGTTGGCTGGCACGATGTCGGTATGACAGAGGACGGCCATGACGGCCAGGGCACGTTGGAAGAGGCGACTGCGGCTCTGCGCGCAGCGGAGCAGTCCGTCCGTGCGGCCCGTCGGCAACTGAGCGCGGCGATCGTGGCCGCCTACCGCTCGGGCGAACCCATCGCCCAGATCGCCTCGCGCACCGGCAAGAGCGTTTACGAGATACGGAACCTGCTGGCCGCCACCGGTACTTCACGCCGCACATAACGAACGGACTCCGACGGGTTCAGGAAGCCAGCAGGACTCATTTGCGCAGGAGATCGAATCCTGCGCGGCCGAACATCTGGTGCTTGAGCATCTTAAAAGCTACGTGGAATCTGCCGGGCGATCATGTCTCCCTGGTGCAGCCACGGACTTGGGAGATGGCTTGAGCGGCACGATAGTGCTGACGGAGAAGTGGCCGGTGCTGGGCCGGCACGAGCAGGGAGTGGCCTGACTGACGATTTGGGCGGATCTCGGACGTGTGCCGCGCACGATCGATGCCTACGGCCGGGGACTGGCCGAGTACCTGCTGATGTGCGAGCGCGAGGACGTCGACCCGGTCACCGCGAGCCGTGCCCATATCGCCGTCTACGTACGGGAGTTGACCTCGCGACCGCACCGGCGGGGTGCGAACGTGATCTCGATCGACTCCGGGCATCGCCCGCCAGCTCTACAACGCCAAGGAGCCGATGACCCTGTTCGAGCTGCAGACTTGGCTTGGACATCGCTCACCGCAGTCCACGCAGTTCTACGCGAAGATCAGCCCCACGACGCTGACCCGGGCCTACGACGATGCCGGGTACTTCTCCCGCAACGTCCGCACTATCGAGGTCCTCGTCGACCGCGACGCGGTCACCTCCGGCGCCGCCGCGGTCGGCGAACCCTGGCAGCACTACGACCTCGGCCACGGCTACTGCACCTACACCTTCTTCGAAGAATGCCCGCACCGCATGGCCTGCGCACCCTGCGACTTCCACGCCCCGAAGGACTGTGGATGATCACGGCGTCTTTGAAACCCTGGTCGACCAGGACCTTTTCCAGGCGCATTCCGCATCGTTCGGCCGCCTGGTCCAGCAGGGCGATGCCGGCCTCGTTGTCGTGCGCACTCGCGGCGAGGACCACCACACCGATGATCAGGCCCAGCACGTCGACGGCGAGTCCCCGCTTCCTGCCGGGTGTCTTCTTGTTCGCGTCCAGTCCCGTCGTCTCCTTCGACACCCCGGCCGCCACGCGGACGGACTGGGTGTCGATGATCACCAGGGACGGGTCCTCTAATCGTCTGGACCGCTCCCGCACCTGGCAGCGCAGGATCTCCTGGATCCGCCGGTCAAGGCCGTCCTGGCGCCACAGAGTGAAGTAG
>NZ_JBEXYL010000240.1:0-3441 GCF_040630895.1 Streptomyces sp. NPDC005728 | reverse complement strand
TTGTGGTTTTTTTGTGTTTGTTTTTTTTTTTGGTTTTATTTTGGTTTGTGATGGGGGGGGGGGTGGTGGTGGGGTGTGGGGTTGGTGGGGGGGGGGCCGCCCCCCACAGCCCCCGCCGCTCAGCCCGTCGCGTCCACCAGAGCCAGTTCGTGCAGCCTCTCCGGTGGGCCCGGCCTCGCGTAGTACCAGCCCTGGGCCGTGTCGCAGCCCAGTATGCGCAGTTGTTCGGCCTGGGCGCCGGTTTCCACTCCTTCGACGGTGACCGCGAGGTCGAGGCTGTGGGCCAGGGTGACGATGCCCTCGACGATCTTCAGGTCGACGGGGTCGGCCGGGAACTGCTGCATGCCCTGGGTGAAGGAGCGGTCCAGTTTGAGGATGCTCACGGGTAGGCGGCGCAGGTTGGCGAGGTTCGAGTAGCCGGTGCCGAAGTCGTCCAGGGCGATGTCGACGCCCATCTCGGCGAGCCGGCGCAGGGGTTTGAGGAGGTCGTCGTCGGCGCCGATCAGTGCCGACTCGGTCACCTCCAGGCAGAGGGCGTCCGGGGCGACGCCCTCACGTTCGAGGATGTCCACCGTGTCCTGGACCAGGCCGGGATGGCTGAGCTGGCAGGGCGACAGGTTGACGTTGATGCGCAGAGGGCCGGCGGTCGTCTGTTCGCCGTACCGTTCTCGCCAGGCGCGGGCCTGCCGGATGGACTCCTCCAGCACCCAGCGGCCGAGCGGGACGATCAGGCCCGTGTGCTCGGCGAGCGGGATGAAACGGTCGGGACCGAGGACGCCGTGCTGCGGGTGCAGCCAGCGGACGAGTGCCTCTGCGCCGCGGACGCTGCCGTCGCCGAGGTGGACCAGGGGCTGGTACTCGATGAAGAACTCGCCGCGTTCCAGGGCGGTCGGCAGGGCGGTGGTCAGGCCGTGCCGGGTGATGGCGCGGGCGTCGGCCTCCGGGTCGGCGAGTTCGGAGCGGTTGCCGCCCGCCGACTTGGCCCGGTACATGGTGATGTCCGCGCTGCGCAGGACCTCCGCGGCGGTGCGCTCGCCGGCCGGGCCCTCCACGATGCCGAGGCTGCCGCGCACCAGCAGGTCGCGGCCGTCGATGCTGATGGGCGTGATGAGCGCGTTCATGATGCGTTCGGCCAGCTCGTCGACCTCGCGCTCGGTGCCGGGGCCGGTGGTCAGGGCCACGAACTCGTCGCCGCCGAGGCGGGCGACCATCTCGCCGGGCGCGGTCGCGCAGGACTGCAGCCGGTCGGCGACCTCCACCAGCAGCCGGTCGCCGGCCGCGTGGCCGAGGCTGTCGTTGATGGTCTTGAAGCCGTCCAGGTCGAGATAGCACAGGCCGAACCGTTGGCCCTTGCCCGCGCCGAGCACCTTCTCCAGGCGTTCGAAGAACAGTGTGCGGTTGGGCAGGCCGGTGAGTGCGTCGTGCGTGGCCTCGTAGCGCAGCCGGAGGTTGAGCAGGCGGCGCTCGGTGGTGTCCTCCATGAGGGCCAGCTGGTACTGCGGGTTGCCGTCGGTGTCGCGCAGCAGGGAGACGGTCAGGTTGGTCCACAGGACCGTGCCGTCAGGGCGGTTGAAGGCCTTCTCGACGTGGTAGTGCTCGCGTTCGCCGCGCACGAGTTCTTCGTAGAGCTTCCAGGTCTGGGGCGCGTCCTCGGGGTGGGTCCAGTCCAGGACGCGGCGGCCGCGCAGGGTCTGCTCGGGGAGGCCGAACATGCGCAGCAGCGCCCCGTTGACCTGGAGCACGTTCCCGTCCAGGTCGGCGATGCCGATACCTATGGCGGCGCCCTCGAAGACCGCCCGGAAACGGGCCTCGCTGGCGTGCAGGGCCTGCGCCACCACGCCCTGGGCCTGCAACGCGGCCTGGGCGATGGCCTCTTGCTCGCCGAGGGTGCGCTCGCGCAGGGCCTGCGCGTACCCGGCGGCCATCGCGTGCTGCAACCGCGAGGAGCGCATGCGCAGTTCGTCCTGGGGGCCGTCCTCGCCGCAGTAGAGGACGAGGTAGGCGTCGATGCAGTCCAGGGTGCGGGTGAGCGCCTCGGGGTCGGTGCAGTGCGCCTCGATCAGCGCGGCACCGATCGCCTTGGCCTCCTCGGCCGCGAAGCTGCGGGCCCGCAGGAGGCCGCTCAACCGGCGTGCGAGCGGAAGGAGTTGTTCCTCGAACTCCACGCGGGTCAGTGACGTGGAGGTGACCGGGAAGACCGCCCGGCCCCAGATCGTCGTCAGCCGGCGCAGTCTGTCCTCCGGCCCGTCCGGCTCCGCGCTCACGCCGTACGCCCCACGCCGGCGAACCCGGAGAAGGCATACGGATCCTCGTCCTCCGGCGCCGACTCCGGGCGCCAGTGCGGCATCTGCACCAGTCCGGGTTCCACCATGTCGTACCCCTCGAAGAACCGCGCGATCTCCTCGCGCGAGCGCATGATCAGCGGGTTGCGAATGTCCTTGTATACGTCCACCGCACCCTCGGCCCGCTCCGTCGGCAACGGGATTCCCTCGTACGAGGCATGGGTGAGGATCAGCAGGCTGCCGGGCGCGAGTGCCTCGCGCAGCTCGGCCACCGCACCGTAGGGGTCGTCCGCGTCTTCCACGAAGTGCAGTATGGCAACGAGAAGGAGGGCCACTGGCCGATTCAGGTCGATGAGGCGCTCCAGCAGGGGGCTGGAGAGGATCTCCTGGGGCTTGCGCAGGTCGGCTGCGATCACGTCGGCGTCGTCGTTGCCCTCCAGCACCGCCTGGCTGTGCGCGACCGCCACCGGGTCGTGGTCGACGTAGACGACGCGGGCGCCCGGTACGACGGCCTGGGCGACCTCGTGGACGTTGCCGAAGGTCGGGATGCCGGAGCCGATGTCGAGGAACTGGGTGATACCCTCCCCGGCCGCGAAGCGCACCGCCCGGCGCATGAACGCCCGGTTGGCCTGCATGATCTTCGGCAGACCCGGCATGAACTCCATCGCCTTGCGGGCCGCCTCGCGGTCGACCTCGAAATTGTACGAACCGCCCAGGTAGAAGTCGTAGATACGCGAAACGCTCGGCACCGAGATGTCGATGCTCCGGGGGGCCCAGGCGGGACGCTCCATGTATCTCTCCAAGGCGTAGACGACAGGCACAGGCGATCCGGTGTTCGAGCAGAGGCTACTGATCGCCCGCCAAAGGAGCGACCCGAACCGGAAATTGACCGTCCGTTCCCGGTCACTGCCTGCGGCAAGTGCCCGTGTGGCCCCGCTGTGTGACAACTGTCCCGGCATGAACGGGAGCGTCCGTACGACGCCCCCGAACGACACGGGACAGAGGTCCGCACGACACAACGGTCCGCCCCCTCCGTGCGGTGCGGAGGGGGCGGACCTTCGGTCACGCGCCGGCGGGCGGGGCGATCGACCCTGGGGAGGTGATCTCTACTTGCCCGGCGCGCCGACCGGCTTGCCGTCGGGCGAGACGGCGTACCAGG
>NZ_JBEXYL010000239.1:0-3687 GCF_040630895.1 Streptomyces sp. NPDC005728 | reverse complement strand
CAGATCACCTCCGCCAAGGCGGAGAAGCAGGCTGTGAGCGCCGCCAAGACCCTGGGCTCCGCCAAGACCTCGGCGGCCGGCGCCCGCAAGGTGATATGGGCCGGCTCCGGCAAGCCCGTCCTCGCCTACGAGACGATCGTCGGCGGTCTCCAGGACGACGGCACCCCGAACCAGCTGCACGTCATCACCGACGCGGCCACCGGCAAGAAGCTCTTCGAGTACCAGGGCATCGAGAACGCGACCGGCACCGGCAAGACGCTGTACTCGGGCACCGTCAGCCTCACCACGTCCGGGTCGGGTTCGTCGTACTCGCTGACCGACGCCTCGCGCGGCAACCACAAGACGTACAACCTGAAGCACACCACGAGCTCCGGCACCGGCACGCTGTTCACCGACGCCGACAACACGTGGGGCACCGGCACCGCCTCCAGCTCCACCACGGACCAGACCGCGGCCGCCGACGCCGCCTACGGCGCGCAGGAGACCTGGGACTTCTACAAGTCCACCTTCGGCCGCAGCGGCATCAAGAACAACGGTGTCGGCGCCTACTCCCGCGTCCACTACGGCAGCTCGTACGTCAACGCGTTCTGGGACGACGACTGCTTCTGCATGACCTACGGCGACGGCGAGAGCAACACGCACCCGCTGACCTCGCTGGACGTGGCCGGCCACGAGATGAGCCACGGCGTCACCGCCAACACTGCGGGCCTGGAGTACTCGGGGGAGTCCGGCGGTCTCAACGAGGCCACCTCCGACATCTTCGGCACCGGCGTCGAGTTCTACGCCAACAACGCGTCCGACAAGGGCGACTACCTCATCGGCGAGAAGATCGACATCAACGGTGACGGCAGCCCGCTGCGCTACATGGACAAGCCCAGCAAGGACGGCGGCTCGGCGGACTCCTGGTCCTCCTCCGTCGGCAACAAGGACGTCCACTACTCGTCCGGCGTCGCGAACCACTTCTTCTACCTGCTCTCCGAGGGCAGCGGTTCGAAGACGATCAACGGGGTGACCTACAACTCCCCGACGTCCAACGGCTCCACGGTCACCGGCATCGGCCGCGCCAAGGCGCTGCAGATCTGGTACAAGGCGCTGACGACGTACTTCACGTCGACCACCAACTACAAGGCGGCCCGTACCGGCACGCTGAGCGCCGCCTCGGCCCTGTACGGCTCCAGCAGCACCGAGTACAAGGCCGTCGCGGCGGCCTGGGCAGGGGTCAACGTCAACTAGGCACGAGGCACATGACACAGGGCGGTACCCGGGGGGAGATCATCCCGGGTACCGCCCTACCCTTGTGACCCATGTCCCCGGCGCTCTTCACCTACGAGCCGGTCGGCGCGACCCGCGACGACCTGACCCACTGCCCGCCCGGCTTCCACCCGATGCTCGTGCGCACCCGCCTCGGCGAGGGCACGGAGGTCTTCCACCGGGCCGCCGAGGCGGTCCTCACCTGGGAGATGCACCGCGCGATGGGCGTGGGCATCGATGCCACCGCCGACCGCGCGGCCCCCGACGTCGACGTCACCGTCACCCTGGCCGGCCTCATCAAGGCCCCCTGCCGCATCGTCTGGACCGTCGAGGAACCCCGCCGCGCCGGCTGGGCCTACGGCACGCTGGAAGGCCACCCCGAGTGCGGTGAGGAGGCCTTCGTGGTCGACCGCACGGGCGACGGCACGGTGTGGCTGACCGTCGCCGCGTTCAGCCGCGCCCAGAAGTGGTACGCCCGCGCGGGCGGAGCCGCGACACGGGGGTTGCAGCACGCGTACGCCCGCAGATGCGGGGCGGTACTGAAGCGACTGTGCGCTCCGTTCGAAGAGGGCTGAGCATCCATGGTGTCCTCCAACTGATGCCCCCACCCCTCCCTGCCCCCTCAGCGGCGAAGTCCACTCCCTCCGCGGCTCGACGCCGGCACCTGCTGCTCGTACCGCTGCTGACGGCCGTCTCGGCGGGGCTGCTGGTCGCACGTCTGGTCTGGGACGCCGACACCTTCCAGGACTGCCGGTACCTTGGCCCCTCGACGCGGATGTACGTCACCTCGTGGACCGGTCTCGCCTGCTCGCTGGGCTCCGTGCTGGTCCACGTCGCCCGGAGCCGCGCCACGCCAAGGCGCGGGATGCCGACCTGGACGACCTGGCAGCAGCGACTGACTACGGTGTCCGCGGTGCTCGGCCTGCTGCCGGCGTCGGCGCTGCTCGCGACCGTCTACTGGCTGTACTCCGCGGATCCCTCCGGGGGGAGCGGCTGCTCGGGCCTGGCGCACCTGGTCGCGCCCTAGGGCGGTGCGAAGCCCTGCTCGGCACCGCCCTGTGCGCATCCGCTACCGCAGCAGCACCCCCGCCCCCTCCACCGCCTCCTCCGACGGCACCGTCACCAGGCCCAGTTCCGCGCTCGCGGCGAGCAGACGGTGCGCCGGAAGGATGCGGATCGTGTAGCCGTAGGGTCCCGTGCGGTCCAGGGAGAGCGGGCCCTCGTAGAGACGGCGGCCCTCCAGGTCCGGCGCGCCGGTCGGCTTCAGCGGGACCACCGTGGCATCGGTGATCCGGTCCTCCGCGTCCACCCGGCCCGAGACCGCCTGGACCTCCACGTCGTCCGGCCCCAGCTCGCCCAGCCCCACCCGCACCCGCAGCCCCACGCTCGTGCCCAGCTCCGCGGTGGCCGTCGCGGCCGTCGTCTCCACGTGGTCGACGCTCACCCCGGACCAGGCGGCGCGCACCCTGGCCTTCCAGGCCGCCAGTTCACGGGCCGTGTCCTCGGTCAGCGCGCGATGGGACAGGGCGGCCGGCGCGTACAGGCGGTCGACGTACTCGCGGACCATGCGGCCCGCCAGCACCTTCGGACCCAGCAGGGTGAGGGTCCGGCGGACCATGTCGATCCAGCGGTCGGGCAGCTCGCCCCGGCCGCGCTCGTAGAAGCGCGGGGTCACCCGCTGCTCCAGCAGGTCGTACAGGGCCGCCGCCTCGATGTCGTCACGACGGTCCGGGTCGGTGCCCATGCCGTCCGCGGTCGGCACGGCCCAGCCGAAGTCCGGCTGGAACCACTCGTCCCACCAGCCGTCCAGCACGGAGAGGTTGAGACAGCCGTTGAGCGCGGCCTTCATCCCGGAGGTGCCGCAGGCCTCCAGCGGGCGCAGCGGGTTGTTCAGCCAGACGTCACAGCCGGGGTAGAGCTTCTGCGCCATCGCCATGCCGTAGTCGGGCAGGAAGACGATCCGGTGCCGCACGCGCGGGTCGTCGGCGAACCGCACCAGCTCCTGCACCAGCCGCTTCCCGCCGTCGTCCGCCGGATGCGCCTTGCCCGCGACGACGATCTGGATCGGCCGCTCCGGATGCAGCAGCAGCTCCATCAGCCGGTCCCGGTCGCGCAGCATCAGCGTGAGCCGCTTGTACGACGGCACCCGCCGCGCGAACCCGATCGTCAGCACATCCGGGTCGAGCACCCCGTCGATCCAGCCCAACTCGGCGTCACCGGCGCCGCGTTGCCGCCAGGAGGCGCGCAGCCGCTCCCGTACCTCCAGCACCAGCTGCTCGCGCAGGGTGCGGCGCAGCTCCCAGATCTCCTGGTCCGGGATGTCCGCGACCGAGTCCCAGCGCTCGGAGCCGCCGACGGCCAGCGCGTCCTCGGCCCGCTGGGAGCCGATCTGCCGGGCCCCGAGCCGGAGCACCTCGGGGGCCACCCAGGTCGGGG
>NZ_JBEXYL010000238.1:0-3734 GCF_040630895.1 Streptomyces sp. NPDC005728 | reverse complement strand
TACTTGGCAGCCGGGATGACGACCTCGATGCGTCCGCCGACGGACAGCACCGCTTCCGCGAACCAGGAGTCGGGACCGTCGGCGATGCACGAGACGCCGACCAGTTCGGCCGGGTCATGTGACTTGACCGCCTGGTCCAAGAGGCCGCGCACCTGCGCCTCAACCTCGCTGCTCAGTCCACGGTGCCCGGTGATCCCAACCCTCATGCCGTGGCCCTCCTCTACAGGTAGACGTCGTGTAGGCGCTCATCGAAGTCCCGCACCACCTTGGGCGGTGAGCTGGTGGTGAAGCTACGGCGCACGGAGCGGGCGCGTTCCACGATCCGGCCGGATCGGTACTGCAGGCCGGTGTCGAGTGCGGCGGAGGCGAGGGCGAAAGCGGCCTCTACCCATCCGCCGGCGAGATGTCCGGCGGCGATGTCGAGTACCAGCAGCGCGCGTTGTTTGGCGTGTCCGGTGGTCAGGGCCTCCACGTCTTCGGCGAGCACCCAGTCGGGCAGGCTGAGGCGTGCGCCGCAGGTGACCCGGGCGGCGGCCACCTTGTCGAGGGTGAAGGAGAACACCCACGGCCACGGCGGCGGTTCCTGCTCGGCCGCCAGGGCTTCAGCCCCAGTGCGGGATGAGGTCAGGGCCCGGTCGGCTCCGCGCCAATCTCCGGCCGCCGCATGCCCGAGGGCTTCGACGCTGGATAGCCATGCGTCGGCTACGGCCGGTCGCGTCTGGCCGAGGACCCGGCGGGCGCGGCGGGCGAGGTTGAGCGCCTGAACGCCGTTGCCGGCGTGTGCCTCGAACTGGGCGAGCGTGCCTGTCTGGTAGGCCGTCAGCAACGGGTTCCCGGCGGTGCGGGCGGCCTTGATCGCTCCGCCGTACCAGGATCGGGCGGACCCGTGGTCGCCCTTGTCCCACGCCAGCCATCCGGCGAAGGACGCGGCCTCGCTGCCGACGGCGGCGAACCGGGCCCGGTCCGTGTCGCTGGTCGCGCTGCGGGTGATGGTCTGGATCAGCCGGATGTGCCCGTCTACTGCGTCGGCGAGGTCCCGGGACGGGGTGGTGCCGTCAAACCTTCTGTAGGCGCTTGTGGTCAGGCGGAGTGCGGCGGCCTGTCCGCCGGTTGTGTCGTGCGTGTCTGGTGCGGCGGCCACGATGGGGGCGGCCATCGCGGCTACCGCGCCGCCGAGGAGAGTGCGTCGGTGCATTTCGTCGTCTCTCGCCTGCACCTGCGGCGAGCGCCCATCTGCGAGACCCACCAACACCGGCGGAACCTGAAGATGTGCAGCCGCGGCGGTCAGGACGTCCGTGCTGTACGAGGCTGGGCCGCGCTTCTCCAGACGAGAGACGGCGGACTGCGACAGGCCGAGAGCCTGCCCCAATGCCGCCTGTGTCATCTGCCGACCTTTGCGGGTCAGCTCGATGACGCGTCCGTAGTCCCCGGCCCGGGAGGCATCCCGGATCGGACCTGTCTGGAAGTCCACGACGTACCCCCACGCTACGAGCGGATGCGGCCCCGAGCGCTTACCCGTACCCGCTGAGTGCATCTCCGTATGCGCATGCCGCATGTGTGATGGTCCCACAGCGCAGGGTGATCGTTGACTGGGTGTCAGCCCAACCAGCCGCGCACCGAGGCTGGTTGGGGGCGGCCGTCCCTCGTTCCCCCGTGAGGGACGGCCGCCAGGCCCCCGACCTACGGCTGAGGCGAACGCGATGAGCAAACCGCACAGCACGACCCCCACCCTCCCGGGACTGGTGGACGCCCCCACCATCGACCGTGACCGGCTGACGGACCGGCAGCGCGCCGGCATGTCGTGCGCCTGGTGCGCGGGGACGGCATCGGACCGGTACCCGGTCGGCGACCTCCGGGCCTGCTCCTGCTGCGCTGGCCTGTACGGCGTGCCGGAGGTGACGCGATGAGGCAGCAAGCTGACGACAGGTTCGCTGCCCAGGTCGAGAAGTGGTCGCGAGCGGACTGGGACGAGTACGGCGACCGTATCGCCATCGGCGAGAGCAGCGTCGCCACCATCGACGCGATCAACCGGCGGCGTCGACGGGGCACCATCACCGCGGTGGCGGAGGCCGACCGGTGACCGCCCCCGTACGCCGCCCGGCGGCCGTGGGTGACCTCGTCCGGGACACCGCGCGTGGCTGTGAGGCGATGCTGACAGACGTACGCGAGGGAATCTCCAACCTCCGCTGCCGATACAGCGGCGGCCAGGTCAACCCGTGGCCCACAACATGGGCGGCCGTCGAACGGATCGCCCGGCGCGGTGAGTGGGAGGACCGGTGACCGCCCGCGCGACCGGCAGGCATCGCGGAGCGAGTGAGGGGGGCCGCACCGTCGGGCTCCTGCTCCTGACGGCCAATGTCGCCGGTCTCGCCCTGGCCGGGTTACAGGTCCAGCAGGCCCGCGCCGCTGCGCCGGTCGCTGTCGAGCAGCCAGACCACCCGCAGGCGGGACTCGACCGGCCCGACGTCCACACCGACCGGTGGGGCACTCGTCCGCCGGTCCCCTGAAGACTCCGGCGGCCGTGGTGTGCGTGACGGTCCCACGGCCGCCGGTTCCACGCTCCGCACCCGGCCGCGTCCTTCCTCCCACGCCCGGACGCCGGTCCGGGGCGGCTGAGACTCCCGCGCGGTGATGGCCAGGCAAGACCGGCCGCGCGGGACTGGGGCGGCGCCTCACTCCCGAGAGGAGCCGCCCCTCCAACCACCCCGCCCAGCACCGCTGACCGCCGAGGAGGCACCTTGAACGGCACCGCCTTACCGCAGCCCGCCGACCTGTTCGCGCTCAGTACCGGCCGCATAATCCGCGCTGCGGCCGACCTGTGGCCTAATGAGCCGCTGACGCTCGGCGATCACGTTCCTTCCGTGACTGGCTACGTCCGTCGCGCCCACGCAGGCGGCCGGGATCTGTTCGCGAAAAACTCGGTCCTTGGCCTGTCCCTCGTCTCCGTGCTGCGCGGTGTGGCCGGTGATTGGGGCTCGGTCCACGCGGCACAGGCCGCATACGCCACCTCTCCCGCCTCGCTCCTCGCGCGGGAGGCCGCACAGCTTCGCACGCTGGACGCGGCCGGGGTCCAGGTCGGCAGGTGCGCCGGTTACGCGGCTGGGGTGCTGTTCACCGAGCCCGTCACCGGCCCGACCCTCGCCGACCTGATCGCCAAAGACCCGGCCCGGACCGGCGACTTGCTCACCGCCGCCGTCACAGCCCTTCACGGGCTTCAGCACCCGCGCGTGGTGGCCCAGGTCGACGCCGCGCCGATCCCGGAGCGAAGTATCGACGGCACGTTCCGCCGGAAGTTCAACGGCGTATCCGGCCGCCTCTACGTCGAACGCCTCGGCCTTGACCGGCTCGACGAGCGGACCCGCCGCGGCGCCGCCGCCGTGCTCGGCGTCGTCGTGGCCCGGCTACTGAAACTGCGCCTCACCCCGCCGACCGGCCCCACCGTGATCGTGTACGGCGACTTGAAACCGGAACATGTCCTGTTCCCCGACGGGCCCACAGAGGCGCCGGTGTTCATCGACCCCGGCCTGGCCCGCGGGCCCGCGCACCACGATGCCGCAAAGCTCGTCTCACGCACGTTCCTCGCGCTGGTTGCCGCCCCGCACTTGGACGGCCCCGTGGCCACGGTGGTGGACGGGATTGCCGCGTTCGTGGCCGGGCAGATGCGTACCCTGCGTGGGCCGCTGCGCGTCCTGTGGCTGCGCCGTCTGATCGTGACGTGGCTGATGGATACGGTG